>JBEEIU010000045.1:0-3928 GCA_041169705.1 Actinomycetota bacterium | reverse complement strand
TGTCAAGCGTGCTGTTTAGCTCCTCTAGAAGAGAGTCAACAGTTGCGTTTGAGTAGTTACCGAAGTTCGAAGGCTGTCCGGTACCTAGGTACTGGTCAGAACCGGTTACTGCCAATGAAGTAGATGCCCACGCGAAGATAACTGCGTCGTGAGGGTTTACCTCTTCACCGGTGAATACCCAGTCAGGCTCAGACTCGTCAACCACGTTGAAGCCGGCTAGAGCTGCGTTAGCGGCAATAAGCTCGAACTCCTGGCCACGGCGTACGTTGCCCTCTGGGTACCAGAAGCCAACCTCAACTGGAGTGGTTACTCCAGCCTCAGCCAATAGGGCCTTAGCGGTCTCGATGCGGGCTGCTGCATCACCGGAGGTGTAGAAGTCAGAACCGTTCTCGGAAACCATCTTGTCGTAGTTAGGTGAGCCAGGGATTACCAAGTGAGAGTTACGAAGCTCTGCGTTGGCGTTCAGTGGCTTGATCAGGTTCTCAAGAATCTGCTCGCGAGGAATCGAGAGTAGGAATGCCTGGCGAACCTTGCGTGCCTTCTCAGCGTCGCCACCGTAGGTAGCTGGGTCGAATGGACCACCGTTGTCGAAGGTTAGGTCAACGTGCTCGTAAGCAGCTTCGTTGCCGGTTGCGTATGCACCGTTGGTTAGCGCAGACACCAGGGCTAGAACGTCAGCGGTTGGCTGACCGGAAGCAACCTGAACTTCACCGTTGTCAACAGCCTGAACTGCTGCGGTGGAGTCTGCGATCTCGCGGATGGTTACACGCTCGTACTTAGGAGAGAAGCCCCAGGTGAACTTAGGGTTTGAAACCAAAGTTACGTACTGGTCAGCTACAACTTCCTCAACGATGTATGGGCCGGAGGAGAGTCCCTGCAGCGCATCTGGAGTTCCAGTGGTCTGGTATCCGGTGTTCCACTTGTCAGCGACTGGCTGTAGCCACTCGGTGTCACCGTTAGTGACAGCCTCGATGAACTTAGCCTTAGCTTCCTCAGCGGTTAGGTCTGGGTATGCCATCTGCACGGTACCGTGCGCGGAAACTCCAACACCGAACTGTAGCTCCCAGTCAACATAAGGAATGTCGTACTCGAAGGTCAGGGTGCGGCCGTTTACGGTTGGCAGCTTGGATGCTAGGTCGGCACGTGGGTTGGCGTGCTGGAATACATATTCCTCGCCGTTCTTGAAGTAACCGAAGGTTGATACCCATGCCAAAAGCATGTCGGCAGCATCGATCTGAACGCCGTCTGACCATACGACTCCCTCGTTGATGGTGTACTCAACGGTTAGTGGCTCATCGCTGGTCTTCTTGTAGGTACCGAACTTCTCGTTCTTTACTAGCGCTGGGTCGCCGTTGTAGTAGCTGAAGCCAGATCCAGTTAGGTATGAGGTGATGCTGTTCTTTACGTTGTTACCGGTGACAGAAGAGGTGTTGTACTCGTCTGAGATGTCATTCCAGGCAACTGTGATTTGGGTTCCCTCGATGATCTCGGACTGGTAAGGCAGTGCACAGCCTGTTAGTCCAAGAGCAACGGCAGCAGAGGCTGCTACCAGGGAAATTCCGCGAAATTTCTTCACGTTTTCTCCTTATTGGTTGAAGTCTCACACGCGGGGCCCCGCGCATTTTGACTGAGTCAGCCTAGCGAGGCAGAAAAGCTTTACCTAGCGGGCCGGCGCAAACTTTGCCAAAATGTTGTATTCGGTGCCAAAAACAGACAGGGTCGTGGTCCACATGGAACAAAAGTTGCCAGTGCTGGTCTTCGACGGAGACTGCGGTTTCTGCACCGCTTGCGTCAAATGGGGGTTCAGAAACCTGCCGGTGATGCCCGAATCAGTGGCTTTCCAGCTTGCAGACCTCGCCTCTTTGGGTCTAACCCTGGAAGAGTGTCAAAAATCGGTCTTTCTTGTCACTCAAACCGAAAAACTCGCCGGCCATAAAGCCGTCGCGGGGCTGCTTTTGATGCAGCCGCTTTTTGGCTGGAGATTCCTGGGGTCAATCATGAACTTTTGGCTCTACAGCCCAGTTTTTGCCCTCGGCTACCGACTGGTGGTTCGGTTTCGGCACCGGCTCCCTGGAGCAAGCGATCAGTGCCGGATAGACCCCAAGGGGTAGTTTTCAACACTCAGGTCTAGTGCGAAGTTTTACCAATCAGACGGACAGTTGAAGCGTTCAAGCGTTTTTGATGAAAAGGTTAGAGCGATGAAAACCAAAAGGAATCACCTCTACGAACTTCTCCTGGTCCTGGGAGTAAGCCTTGGGGCAAGTGCAATTTGGTCTGTTCTGAGCCTGATTCGGAAATTAATTACACCCGAAGGTCTCTCCGGAACAACAACAGCGATCAATCGCCCGCTCGCGACCCAAGAGTATTTGGATCTCGCTTACCAACTGGCGAACATTTTGATTCCATTGGTGCCCGCTCTGCTCGCACTTTATTTCTTGGCTCAAGATTTGAAGCTTTCGGACATTGGCTTAGTTCCAAAAAGAAAAGACTTCCTGCACGGAGTTCTCCTCGCAGCCGCAATTGGAGTTCCAGGCATCGCGCTATATTTTGCGGCGCTTCAACTTGGACTTAGCTCTCAGATTCAACCAAATTCCCTAAACGGATATTGGTGGACAGTCCCTGTCTTGATTCTCGCTGCCGCCAAAGCATCGATTTTGGAAGAGATAGTCGTGGTTGCATTCCTGACCGAGAAACTAAAGTTTGCAGGTTCAACTTTTCTCGCAATTGTTTTGATGTCCGCGCTCTTGCGCGGCAGTTACCATCTCTACCAAGGTTTTGGTGGGTTCGTCGGAAATGTTGTGATGGGAATTGTTTTCACAATTTATTACCAAAGAACTAGGAAGGTTGCACCACTATTGGTTGCTCACTTCTTAATGGACGCTACTGTTTTTGTTTTTGCACCTTTGGTTTTGGGGTAACAAGTGCAATTACGTTCAGATTTATATGCCCTATCAGCGGTACTGCTTTGGGCATCACTTGCTGCCCTTGGGAAGTTACTCGGTGATGTTCCGCCGTTTTTACTGACGGGATTAGGGCTTTTGGTTGGCAGTGTGATTGCTTTGCCGCTCGCTCGATTTCAACTTAGGGAAATGTTTGTTCCTGTTAGGACGCTTGCCTTAGGTATTTATGGTTTATTCGGGTATCACTTCTTTTTGTTTCTGGCTTTTCAAAATGCGCCAGCCGTTGAGGCGAATTTAGTGAACTATCTGTGGCCCTTGGGAATAGTTTTGCTCGCTCCAGTTTTCTTCAAGGAGCTCAAGCTCAGGATTCGTCATGTTGTCGCAGGACTAATTGGATTTGCGGGTGCCGCCTTGGCCATCTCATCTACTGGGCTAACCGGAGGGGGCTTTCAAATTGGATTTCTTTTTGCTTTTTTCTCAGCAGTTATTTGGTCCACATACTCACTGGGAACTAAGAAGGTTCCGCATTTCCCAACCGCGGGTATCGGGGTCTTCAGCTTTGTCTCTGGCGTTCTAGCACTCTTTGCCCACGTGTTGTTTGAGGCACCGGTTAGTCTCACTGCCCAGCAAATCTGGTTGATTGTGGGCCTGGGACTTGGGCCACTTGGTGGAGCTTTTTATCTTTGGGATAAGGCACTCAAGCTTGGAAATGCGCAACGGGTCGGACTCATTTCGTTTCTGACCCCACTGCTGTCAACCTCGCTGCTGCTGAGTGTCACAGGGCAGAGTCTTAGCTGGCAATTGGGAGTCTCTGCGTTTTTGATTATTGGTGCGGCGATTTTTGGTTCCAGCGAGAGAATAAAGAAGTGAATCTAGATCCCGCCTGGCTTGCAAACTATGGACTTCTGGTATTTGAGGTCCTTGGAGTACTCGCATTCGCTCTCTCGGGAGCACTAGAAGCAGCCAGAAAAAAGTTTGATGTTGTCGGAATCATTTTCGTTGCATTCGTAACTGCATTCGGCGGTGGA
>JBEEIU010000044.1:0-3077 GCA_041169705.1 Actinomycetota bacterium | reverse complement strand
CGATGAATAGGTAGACCAGGAGTGCTGCAACGACAAGTGAACCTAGAACGACCGTTGCAAGACCTCGGTACTGGAAAGCCATATAGAGGACTACAACAAGCAATCCAATTACACCGGCAATGATTCCGCCTCGGAGAGAGTCGTCACCAAGAGTTGCTGAGATGTTCTCCTGGCTTTGGACCTCGAAACCAATCGGAAGAGCTCCGTACTTCAGCTGGTCGGCGAGGGTCGTGGCCGAAGCCTGATCAAAGTTTCCGGTGATTTGGGCCTGACCGTTAGTGATCACGGCATTTGTTGATGGCGCAGTGATGACAAGTCCATCCAGAGTGATTGCAAACTGGTTGAGTGGAGACTGCAATCCAAATAGTCGCTGAGTCACAGCGCCAAACGCTGCAGTTCCCTCCGCATCGAACTCAAGGTTTACTGCCCAGGTGTTGGTGCTTGCTCCAGTTGAAGTTTGAACTGTTCCCGCAAACGCGTCGGAGATGTTTGCACCACGTACCTCAACCGGACCCAATATGTACTTGTAAAGACCAAGTTCATCACAGGTGATCATTGGTAAAGCGGGGTCATCAACCTGGCCGGCCGCCCTGAATGGCTTTGAGCAGTCAAGCGCGTTGAATTGAGCCTCAAGTAACGGAGTAACCCAGTTTGGATCGCTTCCGTTCACGGGGGTGGCTGCTGGGGTGTTGGAGAGTGAGGTGTCTACCGCGACGGATTCGGTTGCTGCAGTGTTGATGGTGGTAAACAGAACCGGTCTGAATTCCAAAAGCGCGGAAGCCTTAATCAATTGCAAAGTTGTATCGTCCGGAACTCCCGGAATCGAGACAACAATGTTCTGGGCACCTTGAGGCGCGACAGAAGCTTCACCCACACCCGAACCGTCAACGCGAGCTCGAATGATTGTTACTGCCTGCGCTATTTGCTCGGCGGAAGCCTGCTCCCCCTCGGCTACGGTTGGGGTGAGAATAATTTCGGTTCCACCCTGAAGATCCAGGGCTAGCTCCGGCGTCCAGCTAGCACCGGGTTGAACTGTAATGGTTGCCCAAGTAAGCAAACCAATGAAGAAAGCCGCAATGCCTGCGGTCCAGCCAAGCTTGCGTTTAGCCTGAGCTTCGGTCGTGCGCTCTGACAATTACTTCTCCTCTGTAGAGGCTGCCTCGCGAGCTCGAACTGCCTGCTTTAGAACGCGAATCTTGGTCTTAGGGGTGGTCTCGATGACGATTTCAGACTCGCCAACTTCGGTGAGGGTCCCGATAATGCCAGAGTGCAGAGTGATCTTGTCGCCAACGGTTAGGGAACCGAATAGTTCCTCGGCTTGCTTGCGTCGCTTTCTGTTCTGAGAAAACATGAAAGCAATGAGCACGCCAAGCATGGCAAGCAGAATTAGGTCAGCAATATTCACAAGGGTTCCTTACCGAATAGGTATCCCCGAAATTATAGGCGTTAGAGGAGGGTTGGCTGCTCTGGCTTGGCCATACCTATGTGTCTGGCCCCAAGTTGCGTGATTTCGCGCCCCCGAGGGGTTCGCTGTAAGAACCCAATTCGAATCAGATAGGGCTCAATGACAGCCTCAATGGTGTCCGGCTCCTCCCCTATGGCCACCGCCAGGTTTGACAGTCCAACGGGCTTCCCGGCAAATTTTCCAGCCAAGGCCTCTAATAGTTGCCTATCTACACGGTCCAGGCCTACGGGGTCGATTTCAAATAAGGCCAGAGCATCAGCCGCTACGCTCGATGAAACGCTCTTGGACTTGTGGACCGTTGCGAAGTCGTGAACCCTTCTAAGCAATCGGTTAGCAACCCTGGGTGTTCCTCTGGATCTAGAGGCTATGAATTCTCCCGCCCCAGAATCCAGGGTCACTCCAAGTTTCCTGGCAGATTTGCCCACAACCTCTGCCAATTCAGACTCCGAATAGAACTCAAGAAAGGCAGTAAAGCCAAAACGGTCACGCAGTGGCGTGGGAAGCATTCCCGATCTTGTAGTCGCCCCAACCAGGGTGAAAGGTGCGATGTCAAGGGATATCGAAGCCGCTCCGGGGCCTTTGCCCACCATTACATCTACTCTGAAGTCCTCCATCGCGAGGTAAAGCATTTCCTCAGCAGAGCGAGACATTCGATGAATCTCGTCAATGAAGAGCACATCACCTGACTCCAAGGCAGAGAGAATTGCAGCCAGGTCGCCAGCACTTTGCACCGCGGGTCCCGAAGTTAGCCGAAGGTTACGTTGCGCCTGATGGGCAACAATCATGGCAAGCGTTGTTTTCCCAAGTCCCGGTGGTCCCGCGAGCAGTATGTGGTCCGGTGTCTTTTCTCTAACCTTTGCAGCTTCAATGATCAACGAAAGCTGCTCACGAATCTTGGCTTGGCCCACAAACTCTTCGAGCGTCCTGGGCCTGAGTCTCTGATCTAATTCCTTGTCCTCTTCGAGCAACTAGATCAGCCTCTTCTTACCAAGTTCAGAAAGTGCCTGCTTCAAAAGCTCAGAATCCTGCAGATCCTTCGGGAGTTTTTCTAGAACAGCTCGGGCCTCAGCCTCTGGAGTTCCCAGTTGCGTCAGGGCGTTCAAAACATTCTGGTTTGCGGCTACTCCTCCGACACCAACTTTGCCTGCCAGCGAGATGATTATCAGCTTGGCAGTTTTTGGACCTACGCCGGAAATCGCGCGGAATGCCGCCTCGTTTTGACTATTGACCGCACTACGAATGCTGTTCGCTTCCATTCCAGCGAGCACTGTCATAGCGAGCTTTGGACCTATCCCGTTTACCGAACAGAGCAAGTCAAACAGCTCTCGCTCCTGTTTATCAGGGAAACCAAACAAGGACATGTCATCTTCTCGAACCACCATGCGTGTAAAGAGAGCTGCCCCCTGACCAACTTTCAAACCCATGGCATGTCGTGGAGTAAGTGCAACGTGAAAGCCAATTCCGGAAACAGAGAGAACGCAAAAATCTAAACCCAGATCTGAAATGTCTCCGCTAAGGGTGCTAATCATTTACTCACCCTAACTTTCCCCGAGCACTCTTCCGAGCTGCGACCCACTTGCGTTGAGCGGGAGTTCCAACCAGTTCGCTTCGC
>JBEEIU010000043.1:0-5772 GCA_041169705.1 Actinomycetota bacterium | reverse complement strand
TGGACACTGATTCAAAGGGGGCAAGGGGCTTCGGTATAAAGAGTGCGATTGTGCTCACCGGCATCTCTTCGCGCAAAGACCTCTTGGCCGCAAAACCAGATGAGCGACCAGATTTCATTTTGCAGGACCTGACTCAACTCCTAGAGGCTTATCCCGATTCGAAGCAGACTAAGTATGGAGTGAAGGTCGAAGAAGTCGAAGTTGAACTTTTGAATAATAAGGTGAGAGTGGTCCAGGGAGATCCCAGCTCGCTTTCCGCGCTGCGGGCGGCATGTGAAATAATTTGGAATAGTCCAGTTCCCATTTACGGACTCGATGTTGAGCCAGCGTTATACCAGGAGAAAAAATGAACCTAGAAGAACTTCAAGCTGAGCTCGCACGAATCGAAAATCTTGAACCTGAAGATCAGATTGTTGCGCTGCGTGATGTAGTTGCAGCGCTTGAACAACAGCTCCAGTCGTGAGCGAAAGACTTGATATCGAGCTGGTGATTCGGTCTCTGGCTCGTTCAAGGTCCCATGCTGCACAACTAATCGAGCAGTCCAAAGTTCTGGTAAACGGCAAGGTTGCAACCAAGCCTGCGCAAAAAATCTTGCTGAACGATTCGGTTGAGGTAACCGGCGGTCCTGACTACGTATCTAGAGCCGGTCACAAACTCTCCGTTGCTTTGCAAGAATTTCAAATCAAGATTTCGGGTTGGTGCCTGGACCTTGGTTCTTCAACCGGTGGCTTCACTCAAGTCCTGCTCGAATCTGGCGCGGAGGGTGTGGTTGCAATTGACGTTGGGACCGATCAGTTAGCGGACCTTATTCGCAAGGACCCGCGTGTGATTTCGCTAGAGGGCACCAACTTGCGAGAGCTGGATTCAGATCGCTTGACGGAAAAGGTTGGCCACAAGGATTACAAGTTTGCGGTTGCGGACCTGAGTTTTATTTCCCTGACCTTGGTGCTTGAAAACATCGAGTCAATTGCTCCGGCTGCTCAGTGCGTATTGCTAATAAAGCCCCAGTTTGAAGTGGGCAAGCACTCGCTAAATGCCTCGGGAATCGTTACCGAATGGACCGAGCGCAGAAGGGCAATTGAACAGGTTGTGGACTGTGCCGCCTCGCTGGGCTACCAAATTCAAGGGATTTCACGCTCCAGCATCCTCGGAACTCACGGGAATACGGAGTACCTGCTGTGGATTGTTCCCAATGGAGTCGATAATCGGCAACAATGGTCTGAGCAAATAGTCCAGCTGGCAAAGAGAGAAATATGACAACCCGACAGGTGCTGATGCTTGGTAACACCAAGACCAAGGCCGCGGCAGTGGTATTCGCCGACTCGGCTGCCAAGCTGATTGCCAAGGGAATGCAGCCTGTAATTCCAGAATTTGATGCAGCAGCACTCACTGAACACGGCGTTGAGATTCCTGCTGGGGTTTCTTCCAAGGAGAGCTCGCAGTATGAAATCGCCCTGATTTTGGGTGGTGACGGCAGCATTCTCCGGGCTGCCGAACTTACTCGCGGGGGAAACACTCCAATTCTCGGAGTGAATATGGGGCACGTTGGCTTTTTAGCGGAAGCCGAGTCCCAAGCTTTGGGCGAGGTTATTAATTTGATCGTTGATCGAAACTACAAGGTGAGAGAGCGAATCGCTTTAGAAGTGGTGGTAACTGTCGATGGCAAAGAAACTTATCGAAGTTGGGCACTCAATGAGGTCACGCTAGAGAAAAGCGCTCGCGAGCGCATGCTCGAGGTCGTAGTTGAGGTCGGATCTAGGCCGCTTAGCAGTTTTGGCTGCGACGGAATCTTGGTGTCCACGCCCACCGGATCAACCGCCTACGCATTCAGTGCCGGGGGCCCAGTTTTGTGGCCGGATGTCGAGGCACTGGTTATGGTTCCACTGTCCGCCCATGCTTTGTTCGCAAGGCCTCTGGTGGTAGATCCAGGAACTGAAATCGCGTTTGAAGTTCTCAAGCGAAGCCCAGGTGCGGGAGTGCTCTGGTGCGATGGGAGACGTTCGGTCGACCTTAAGCCAGGTTCGAGAGTAGAGGTCAGACGCTCTGCTCAGTCAGTGCCGCTGGCAGTTATTGACGATGCCCCGTTTACCGATCGCTTGGTAAGAAAGTTCAACCTCCCAGTCACCGGTTGGAGAGGTCCAGAGGAGCACAAGTGATCGAATCAATTTCGATTCGAAACTTGGGAGTTATTCAACAGGCACAACTGGAACTTCGCCCAGGATTTACTGCCATCACCGGTGAAACGGGAGCGGGTAAAACCATGGTGCTCACAGCACTGGATTTGGTTTTGGGCGGTCGAGCTGACAGCTCAGCTATTCGAAAAGGCGAACCGTCACTTTTTGTTGAGGGCATCTGGAGAGTTGGTGAAGATTTTCCCAGCGAGCAGGTTTCTGAAATGGGAGCAGAGCTAGAGGGCGGGGAGTTGATTGTCAATCGAACCGTGACAACCGAGGGACGCTCTCGAGCGGTGGTAAGCGGAGTTACTGTCCCCGTGGGCGCACTCGCTGGCCTAGCCGAATCCCTGGTTGCAGTTCACGGACAGAGCGAGCAAATCAGACTTAGATCTCAGTCCGCTCAGCGTGAGGCACTGGACGATTTTGGTGGCGATACACTTCGGAAAATTAGCGACGCCTACCGCGTCACTTTTCAGAATTACCGAGAATTAGAAAAACGAATCGAGAGACTAAGAAACTCAAACGACGAGGATCTTCGTAGAGTCTCTGAAATCAAAGAATTTCTCAGCGATCTTTCAAAACTAGACCCAAAGCCCGAAGAGGATATCGAGGTAGCTGAGCGAATTTCTCGATTGTCCAATGTTGAATCCTTGCGACAGGCGGCGTCGTTGGCCCACGAGGCGCTATCTTCTGAGGGCGAGTATGACGCCGTTACCTTGACCGGCTCCGCAAGGAAAGCGCTCGAGAGTGCCAGCGCGAATGACGCCGAGCTTTCGCAGTACGTGGAGTCTCTAAGGATTGCGGGAGAAACACTCAACGAGGTGTCAACCTCACTAGCTTCTTATTTGCAGAGTTTGGATGCGGACCCAAGAGAACTTGAAGAGTTGATGAACCGTAAGGCGGCTCTCGCGGCTTTCTCCAGAAAGTATTCGGGCACTGTCGAAGAGTTGCTGCAAAGGGCTCCGCAGGCTCAGGCAGAACTTATGGATCTGGAATCTTCCGAGGATCAAATAGAAAAACTAGAGCAGCAGTTTGCCGCGCTAGAGGCTCAGCTTTCACACGCGGCAAGTGAACTTACCAAATCAAGAACTGTTGCTGCCAAAGAACTTGCCACCCGCGTGAATGCCGAATTGGCAGGCTTGGCTATGGCAGGGGCAAATCTTGAAATCAAAGTCACGCCACTATCTGATTTCGAACTTTCGGGATTAGACCGCATTGAGTTTTTGCTTGCCGCACACCCAGGCGCAGAACCTAGACCCTTAGGAAAGGGCGCCAGCGGTGGTGAGCTCTCTAGAATCATGTTGGCCATAGAGCTGGTCCTGGTGGGAAATCGCCCACTACCCACTTTGATTTTTGATGAGGTGGATGCTGGTGTTGGAGGCAACGCGGCGGTCGAACTGGGTCGAAGACTCAAGGCTCTTTCCAAGGCAACCCAGGTCATTGTTGTGACCCACCTTCCCCAGGTCGCCGCATTTGCGGACACTCAACTTCGGGTGAAAAAGAATGTGGATGGGGAATTCACTGCGACTTCTGTCGAGGTTCTTGAGGGCGAGGGTCGGGTAGAAGAATTAGCCAGAATGCTCTCTGGAAGTGCGGATTCTGAAGTCGCTAGAGCACACGCAAAAGAATTACTCGAAACCAAGTAGAAAATTGTCATGCCGTCCATTGACCGCATGATTTTGATGATAGATTGAAGTTCCATGGCTGTTAGCTCTGGAATCCCACGTCACATTTTCGTCACCGGTGGCGTTGCCTCCTCTCTAGGAAAAGGCCTTACAGCAGCCTCCCTCGGAAATCTTCTAAGAGCCCGCGGCCTGAAGGTCGTAATGCAGAAACTCGACCCTTACCTAAACGTCGATCCGGGCACCATGAACCCATTCCAGCACGGCGAGGTCTTTGTCACCGACGATGGAGCCGAAACAGACCTGGACATCGGCCACTACGAAAGATTTTTGGATGTAAATCTCGCGGCGAGCGCGAATGTAACGACCGGACAGGCGTACTCGACGGTTATCGCTAAAGAGCGTGCGGGAGAGTATTTAGGGGACACGGTTCAGGTCATCCCGCACATCACCGATGAAATCAAACGTCGCATGAGACTTCAGGCCACCGAGTCACCTACCCCTGATGTGATCATCACTGAAATCGGTGGCACCGTGGGTGACATTGAATCCCAGCCATTTATTGAAGCTGCCCGTCAGGTTCGCAGAGACGTGGGAAGAGACAACGTTTTCTTCGTGCATGTAACTTTGGTTCCGTACCTAAAGCCAAGCGGAGAGCTGAAGACAAAGCCGACTCAGCACTCCGTGGCCATGCTGCGCTCACTCGGTATTCAGCCTGATGCAATCGTATGTCGCTCAGACAGAGAGCTACCCGATGGCATCAAGAACAAGATTGCATCCATGTGTGACGTGGACCGCGAAGCGGTAGTGACCGCTGCGGATGCAAAGTCGATCTATGACATTCCTAAGGTGCTGCACGCAGAGGGACTAGACAGTTACATCATCAGAGCACTTGGACTTCCGGACAACAAAGTTGACTGGTCAAGTTGGAATCCAATCCTGGAGGCAGTGCACGATCCAAAACACGAGATAACCATTGGGCTGGTTGGTAAGTACATCGACTTGCCCGATGCCTATCTTTCGGTAACCGAAGCCTTGCGCGCGGGTGGTTTTGCGGAACAGACCAAGGTGAATATCAAGTGGATCAAATCTGATGATTGCGAATCGGCAGATGGCGCCCAAGCAAATCTTTCTGACCTAGATGCAATTTGCGTTCCGGGTGGATTTGGAATTCGCGGCATCGAAGGAAAACTGGGTGCCCTGAAATTTGCCCGAGAGAATCAGATTCCTACCCTTGGCCTATGTCTTGGTTTACAGTGCATGGTGATCGAATACTCCAGAAACGTTGCGGGTATTGAGGACGCCACTTCGAGCGAGTTTGATCCCAGTGGAAAGAATCCCGTTATTGCCACGATGGCTGAGCAGGTAGATCTGCTAGCGAAAGGTGCAATGGGTGGAACCATGAGACTGGGCCTCTACGAAGCAAATCTCAAAAAAGGTTCTATTGTTGCCGAGGTATACGGAGCAGACAAAGCCAGTGAGCGTCACCGCCACCGCTACGAAGTGAATAACAAATATGTTGCACAGCTCGAAACGGCGGGAATCATTTTTTCGGGAACTAATCCAGAACACGGGCTGGTGGAGTATGTGGAGCTGCCTAGAGAGGTGCACCCTTATTACGTCGGCACTCAGGCTCATCCCGAATTCAGATCTAGACCTACCAAACCAAACCCGCTGTTCCATGGTTTGGTAAAGGCTGCATTGAATCGACAGAATCAGCAGCGCCTTTTCGAAACCCCCGAGCAGTAATCGATGCGGCCGCTAGACACTTACCTGCGGCATCTAACGGTGGAGCGGGGACTGGCAAAGAACTCACTTGCAGCCTATAAAGCCGACCTGAACAAATACGCGGATTACCTAGGGAAGCGTGGGATGTCAGATCTTTCCAGCGTGACCCCGGATGACATTCAGCAATTCATGGCTACGCTTCACAGTTCTGGGCTCAAGGCAACATCGACTGCACGTATTTTGGCCGC
>JBEEIU010000042.1:0-6987 GCA_041169705.1 Actinomycetota bacterium | reverse complement strand
CGGCGGCCTGCTCGCCTTCTTGATGGTGATCGGAAGAGCTTATGCAGCAAAGAACTTTGGACACAAAGAGGCAACTAGCGCCATCGTTGTCTCTTACTACTGGCACTTTGTCGACGTGGTGTGGATTGGCCTGTTCCTGGTCGTCTACATCTTGAAATAAAAAAATGGAGAACCGATTGCAATCAGATAAGCCGATGCGCCGCCGCCCTTGGGCTGCAGCTTTCGTGATTTTTCTAGGACTTGTGCTCTCTGGTGGTGGCTACGCGGCCGCAACCAACACGGTGCAGTCTGAAATGGGAACTGCGGAGCAAGTCGAAGAGGGTCGCAAACTCTTCTTGGCTAACTGCGCCAGCTGCCATGGCACAAATGCCGAAGGTGCAATTGGTGGGCCAAGCCTGATTGGTGTCGGTGCCGCATCTGTTGACTTCCAAGTTGGAACCGGCCGCATGCCAGGTCAAGCCTCTGGACCTCAGCTATACAAAAAGCCGGTTCAGTTCACCGAGGAACAGATTGCTGCGATGGCAGCCTATGTCGCATCCTTGGCTCCTGGACCCGCAATCCCAGATGAGGAATACCTTCGCACTGATGGAAACGTTGAGCACGGTGGCGAACTATTCAGAATTAACTGCGCAATGTGCCACAACGCAGTTGGCGCCGGTGGTGCGCTGACTCAAGGAAAGTTTGCTCCTGCTCTTGAGGGCGTTAGCGAAAAACACATCTACGAGGCCATGGTCACCGGACCTCAAAACATGCCAGTGTTCAACGATGCGAATCTAACTCCAGAGGATAAGAAGGACATCATCAGCTACCTGAAGTATGTGGAAGAGAATGACTCCGTTGGTGGTTATGAGCTCGCATCAATCGGTCCTGTTGCCGAGGGTCTGTTCATCTGGATCTTTGGTTTGGGATTCATCATTGCAATTACCGTTTGGCTTGGCGCCAAGTCCAACTAGGCATTCAAGGAGAAAAAGTGAGTGAACTAGAGAAGTCTTACGACAAGGGACTAGCTGTCCAGCAAACCAAACCAATTCGCGATCCTGGAATTGAACCGCACCGCGTTCGCATGACCGATAAGAGCGAGCGCCACGCTCGCAACGCCGAGATTCAGGTTGCAGCACTCTTCGGGCTCTCGATTGTTGGAGGCGTACTAGCCATCTGGGCCTACTTCGCATTTCCGCTCGGAGACGATCTGGGAGCAACCAGGAACAACGCACTGTGGATGGGGCTTGGTATGGCACTGAGCCTCCTCGGAATTGGTTTTGGTGCAGTGCACTGGGCTAAGACCTTGATGCCCGACAATGAAGTTTCGGAAGAGCGCCATCAGGCTCGCTCCCCCGAGGATGTTCGCGCCCAGGCGATCGAGGTAATCAAACTGGCAGACGCGGAGTCTGGTTTCACCAGAAGAAAGCTGATTCGCAGATCGCTTTACGGCGCACTGGCAATCTTCCCGCTTCCAGCGCTGGTAATTTTTGGAGACCTGGGACCTCAGGTTGGTGACACCCTCAAGCACACAATGTGGAAAAAGGGAACTCGTCTGACCAAGGACCCAACTGGTATTCCAATTAAGGCTTCGGATGTCACCGTGGGATCTGTGTTCCACGTGATTCCTGAGGGACTCAATGAGTCGGAACACAAACTGGAGGAAAAGGCCAAGGCTGCTGTTCTTTTAGTTCGCGTTAACCCAGGCGAACTAAATGAAGATCCTGCCAAGGCTGGCTGGAGTTACGACGGAATCGTTGCGTACTCCAAGATTTGTACCCACGTGGGCTGCCCAGTGGCTCTGTATGAGCAGCACACACACCACTTGCTATGTCCTTGCCACCAGTCAACATTTGACTTGGCAAATCACTGCAAGGTGATCTTCGGGCCAGCATCACGCCCGCTTCCTCAGCTACCTATTGCGGTAGATCCTGAAGGATACCTAATCGCGCAGAGCGATTTCCTAGAGCCAGTTGGACCATCATTTTGGGATATGAAATCATGAGCAACGCAACCGAAACTAAAAAGGTCGGCTTTCTAGCCGGAACTGCTAACTACCTCGACGAGCGCGTAAGCATTGGCGCAGTGGTGAAGAATTTTGGTCGCAAAATCTTCCCAGACCACTGGTCATTCATGCTCGGTGAAGTCGCGCTCTACTCTTTCGTGATTCTGCTGATTTCAGGTACCTTCCTAACATTTTTCTTCCAACCTTCAATGGCTGAGGTTCACTACGAGGGAAGCTACGCGCCACTAAAGGGTGCTGAGATGTCAATCGCTTACGCCTCTAGCTTGGATATTTCATTCGACATCCGCGGTGGTCTTTTGATGCGTCAGGTGCACCACTGGTCCGCACTTTTGTTTGTCGCCGCTTCCGGATTGCACATGATGAGAATCTTCTTCACCGGAGCATTCCGCAAGCCACGTGAACTGAACTGGGTTGTTGGATTCTTGCTATTCATCTTGGGAATGGCTGGTGGCTTCACTGGATACTCACTCCCAGATGACCTACTTTCCGGAAACGGTCTTCGAATCATCGATGGCATGATCAAGGCAATCCCAGCAATTGGTCCTGCGATTTCATCGGGACTATTCGGTGGCGAATTCCCTGGCACCGAAATTGTTGCCAGACTTTACAGCCTTCACATCATGATCATCCCTGCCTTGATTCTGGTCTTAGTCGCGCTGCACTTGATGATGGTCGTGATTCACAAGCACACTCACTACTCTGGCCCTGGTCGCCGTGATGACAATGTCGTTGGCTACCCACTGATGCCGGTATACGTGGCGAAGGCTGGTGGATTCTTCTTCTTGGTCTTCGGTGTGATTATGGCGATCTCTGCCACCTTCACAATTAACCCAATCTGGAACTACGGTCCCTACGACCCATCCCCGGTTTCCGCTGGTACTCAGCCTGACTGGTACATCGGATGGTTGGATGGTGCTTTGCGTTTGGCTCCTACCGGTTGGGACGTTGAACTGTTCGGACACGTTTACCCAATGGGCGTTCTAACTCCGCTTGTTGTATCACTTGTATTCCTAGCAATCGTTGCCGTTTACCCATTCGTAGAGAACTGGGTTACCGGAGACAAGCGCGAGCACCACGTTCTTGACCGCCCAAGAAACAACCCAACCAGAACCGCTATCGGTGCTGCCGGAATGACTTTCTATGCCGTTCTCTGGGCTGGTGCATCAACCGACTTGATTGCAACCCAGTTCCAAATGTCGCTGAATGCAGTTCTGACATCAATGCAGATTCTGCTGATTGTCGGTCCGTTCGTTGCATACTTCATCACCAAGCGAACCTGTCTATCGCTCCAGCGTAAAGACAGAGAAATAGTGCTTCACGGTCGAGAGACCGGTCGCGTGGTGCGCTTGCCTCACGGTGAGTACATCGAGGTTCACGAACCTCTAGACAAGTACGAACTCTGGAAGTTAGTTGACTTCGAAGAGTTCAAGCCAATGCTCGCTCGTCCAAATGCCCAAGGCAAGATCACACTGGCTTCGAGAGTCCGTGCGGCACTGTCTTCAATGTACTTCGAAGACCGAATTGCTCCGGTTTCAAAGGCAGAGTACGAGCTCGCTCACGCTGACCACCACGAACCAATTGCGGAAGTAAAGCCAGTCAAAAAGGCTAAGGCGCTGACTGCAAAGAAGAAGTAATTAGCAATAGTGAAAAGCCCCTCTTTGGAGGGGCTTTTTCATATTAACTCTAAGACGAGCCAGATAGACACCAAGACGATCAGGACTCCCCCAATGATTGCGATCGCCCGCATTCGAGATGGTTTAGTCAGAATCCATTCACGAAAAGTTGCAGCTCCGAGTACCCAGATACTGTCCCCTATTACTCCCAGCACTTCGAAGATAAGACCCAATAGTAGAAATTGAATTAGGAAGCTGCCGGATGGATTGATGAACTGAGGAAGTATCGCGGTGAAAAAGACTGCGACTTTTGGATTGGTGATGCCGACCACAAAGCCCTCAGCAAAAACTTTGCCTAGAGATTTCCCTGCTCCCTCAAATTGCTGAGACTCATCCGCAGCTCTTTTTGAATTGAGAATGGCTTTCAGCCCCAAGTAGGCGAGGTAAGCAACTCCGAGCCATTGGATGATGCTGAGCAGGCCAGGAAAAGCTTGAATTAGTGCGTTCAATCCGAATGCTGAAACCAGAATCCAAACACTCGTTCCGGCGGCGTTCGCAATTACGGTCACAAGTCCAACAGCACGCCCTAGCGAGAGTGTTCTGCCAACGGCAAACACCACACTCGGTCCTGGAACGGCAATGATCACAATTGCGGTCAGCAGAAAGGCTATAAAGCTTTCGGTTGTTGGCACTCGTAGAGCTTAGTTAAAAAAATAGAGCCACCGACTAAACGGTGACTCTAGATTTGTGGAGATGGGGGGAATTGAACCCCCGTCCATTGCAAAGATCGTGGCACTTCTACGGGTGTAGTTCTCTAAACGTTCTACTCGGCCCCAGAATTTGTCGAGAACAACGACTCTGACAGGCCCAGTCAAAGTGAAAAGTCCCGACTCAGCCTTTGACGCACTGAATCAGCAAGATCTCTAAATGACGCCTGGGTCTAAGTCGAAATCAAACTTAGTCAGACGGACTTCGGGGCTAGCTTAAGCAGCTAGGGCGAAGTCGGCGCGCTTTGTATTGGCACCTATAGTTTTGAACAGATCGTTTACGAGATAACTGCTCATCCTCGACCCGCTTCTTCCACTCAGCACTGCAGTGTCGAAACCGATCATCCCCATGTTTAGTTGCTTAGTATCCGGCCCGGTTTTTGCCGAGCACATAAGGATAACAAGTTACTCGGGGAATTCATTACGCCCATATGGCAACTCACAGCCAGATCGCAGGTTAGAGTTCGGCCAGAAGCTCTTCTGTGTTAAGAACCCTGGCAAACTCTCCGTTGAGGTTTGTCGCGGTCATTTTCATTACTTCTGAGCCGGAAATCCGCTCTCCGGAAGGGCTCACGGCATCGAATGCATCGGTGGCATCCAGCACGAAGTCCACCTCATAACCCAAATTTCCAGCCATTCTGGCGGTAGTTTCGCAGCAAAAGTTTGTGGTTATGCCGCAAATTATGAGCCTTCGATAGCCTCTGTCGGTCAGCCAATGCTGCAGGTCCGGTGAGCCATAAAAGGCTGAATTCACAGATTTCTGAATCACGACCTCCCGAACCCCGTCAAGGAAGGGCTCGAGCTGATTGCCTTTGTTGCCCGAATGCAGAGGAGAGTTCGGGTTCTTGGAATTGTGTTTGACAACTGCAATCGGAAGCCCTTTGGAGCGAAATGCGCTTACCAGGGTCTCAATATTTGAAAGGGCCTTGGGGTTTGCGGAACTCCCCCAATAATCTGCCTCTCGAAAGCCCTGCTGGGCATCGATTACCAGTAGTAGAGGCTTTGGCAATTAGCTAGTGAGCGTGAGCGCCGCGGCTGTACTCGAATACGAAACCAACCACCGCAACCAATGCGAATGGGAGGGCAACGAAGAACAGCCACCAGCCAACGGCCAGCGCAGCAAATGCCACAGCGGAGGAGGCACCAATAAAGAATGGCCACCAACTCCATGGGCTGTAGAAACCGACCTCGCCGGATTCGTCAGCAATTTCGCCATCCAAGTTATCCTCTGGCAAAACTCCTGCGCGACGGTTTGCGTTATTCAGGTAGAAAGCTACGAAGACAGACAGAATCACCAACATGGTCATTGCGGCGGTGCCGATAACTTCCATCTGGCCCCACTCGAGAGTGGACCAGATTCCATAGGCGATTGCGGCGAGCGTGAAGTACGCTGCCATCACGATGAGGATCCAAATGTTGGACTTCATTTAGCGAACACGTCCTTCCTGAACATAGGCTGCCTTTGCTTCTGGAGCCGCATACTCTGGGTGATTCATGTCGAATGCCGGAGACTCGGAGCGAATCCTTGGGATCTGGTGGAAATTGTGACGTGGGAATGGCGACTCAGTTGCCCACTCAAGCGAGCGTCCGTAACCCCATGGATCCTTTAGTTCAACCTTTGTTCCATAGCGATAGGTAATCCAGACGTTCCATAGGAATGGAATTGTGGAGATCGCTAGCAACACGGCACCAATTGTGGAGATGATGTTCATCTCAGTGAAGCCATCTTCAGGTAGGTAGGTTGCGTAACGGCGTGGCATACCCATTACACCTAGCCAGTGCTGAATCAAGAAAGTGGTGTGGAAGCCAACAAACAGAATCCAGAAGTGAATCTGTCCCAGTCTTTCATTCAACATCTTTCCAGTGAACTTTGGCCACCAGAAATAGAATCCGGCGAACATTGCGAACACGACGGTTCCGAATACGACGTAGTGGAAGTGAGCAACTACGAAGTAACTGTCCGAAAGGTGGAAGTCCAAAGCTGGGCTAGCCAGGATTACACCGGTCAATCCACCGAACACGAAGCTAACCAAGAATCCCAGGGCGAAAACCATAGGCGTCTCGAATGTGACCGAACCTCGCCACATGGTTCCAATCCAGTTGAAGATTTTCACACCGGTCGGAACGGCAATCAGCATCGTGGTGAATGCGAAGAATGGCAGTAGTACCTGGCCAGTCACGTACATGTGGTGAGCCCACACCGTCATGGACAGAGCCGCAATTGCGATGGTTGCGTAAACCAAAGTCTTGTATCCGAAGACTGGCTTGCGGCTGAATACCGGGAAAATCTCAGAAACAATTCCGAAGAACGGCAAAGCCAAGATGTAAACCTCTGGGTGACCAAAGAACCAGAACAGGTGCTGCCAAAGCATGGCGCCACCGTTCTCGACATCGAAAATATGTGCCCCGAACTTTCGGTCTGCGCCAAGGGCAAACAGTGCGGATGCAAGTGGTGGGAAGCACATGATGACCAAAATCGAGGTAACCAGAGTGTTCCAAGTGAAGATTGGAAGTCGCCACATCGTCATTCCGGGCGCGCGCATTGTGATGATTGTGGTGATGAAGTTCACACCACCGAGAATGGTTCCGAAACCGCTAAGAG
>JBEEIU010000041.1:0-13127 GCA_041169705.1 Actinomycetota bacterium | reverse complement strand
ACCCTTTTCGGTCCAAATTCCTGCAGACAATCCAAATGGTGTGTTGTTTGCCTTAGCGACTGCCTCGCTCGGAGTTCTAAACGTGAGAACAGAAAGTACCGGCCCGAAGATTTCTTCTCTCGCAACGGTGTTGGTCGGAGCCACCCCTGAAATTAGGGTTGGTGCAAACCAAAAACCATTCTTTGGAATTGCGCACTGCGGTTGCCAAAGCTCGCCACCTTCTTTGACACCTTTTTTGACCAGTGAGGATATTTTTTGCAGCTGTGCCTTGGAATTAATCGCTCCGATGTCAGTGTTCTTATCCAACGGGTCTCCAAGGCGCAAAGAACTCATTCTTCGCTTTAGCTTCTTGAGTAGCTCATCTTGAATCGACTCCTGAACCAATAGACGCGAACCAGCGCAGCAAACGTGACCCTGGTTGAAAAAGATGCCATTGATGATTCCTTCGACTGCTTGGTCAATTGGAGCATCATCAAAAACAATGTTTGCGGCCTTGCCACCAAGCTCCAAGGTTGCCTTCTTAGATGAACCCGCAATTTGCTTCGCGATTAAGCGGCCAACCTCGGTAGAACCGGTGAATGCAACCTTGTCCACGTCCGAGTGACCAATAAGTGCTGCGCCGGTGTCTCCAAATCCTGTGACGATGTTTACAACGCCAGCAGGAAGGTCAGCCTGCTGACAAATTTCAGCGAACAGTAGAGCAGTTAACGGAGTGGTTTCTGCGGGCTTTAGTACAACAGTGTTTCCGGCGGCCAAGGCTGGAGCAATTTTCCAAGCCAGCATCATCAGCGGGAAGTTCCAAGGAATTACCTGAGCCGCTACGCCGTGGGCCTTGGGATTGGGGCCCAGTCCCGCATAGTCGAGCTTGTCTGCCCAACCCGCGTAGTAGAAGAACCAGGATGCCACCAGCGGGATATCCACATCGCGGGTTTCCTTGATTGGCTTACCGTTGTTGAGAGTCTCGGCTACTGCCAGTTCGCGGGCGCGCTCCTGAATGATCCGTGCGATTCGGTAGAGGTATTTGCCCCTGGCCGCTCCGGAAAGTTTGCCCCATTCTTGGAAAGCTTTTCTCGCCGCTTTGACGGCAAGGTCAACATCTTTTGCGGAGCCATGCGCAATTTCGGCAAGAACTTCTTCGGATGATGGCGAAATAGTTTGGTAGCTAGCACCGCGTGGCTTGGTGAATTCGCCATTGATGAAGTGGCCGTAGCGCTCTTGGAATTTGACTATTGAACGTGACTCTGGAGCCGGGGCGTATTCGAACATATTTCTCCTAATCAACCGTCACGTAATCCGGGCCGGAATAGTGGCCACTGGCAAGTTTCTTTCGTTGCAGGAGCACATCGTTGAGAAGACTGGAGGCTCCGAATCTAAAGAGTTTTGGATCTAGCCATTTCTCGCCGGCAGTCTCTTTCACGACGACAAGGTATTTGATTGCGTCTTTACTTGTTCTGATTCCACCCGCAGGTTTCACTCCGATTGTTTGACCGGTGAGTTCATACCAGTCCCTGACGGCCTGCAACATAAGGAGAGTAATTGGGATGGTCGCATTGACTGTGACTTTTCCGGTAGAAGTCTTGATGAAATCTGCACCTGCGAGCATCGCCAGGTAACTTGCCTTGCGGATGTTGTCATAAGTCTGCAATTCGCCAGTTTCGAAAATCACTTTGAGGTGCGCGGATGTTCCGTCTGGTCTTACGCAGGCCAGTTTGACAGCTTGGATTAGTTTGAAGTTTGAGAGGTAGTCACCGGAAAGAAATGCTCCTCGATCAATAACCATGTCAATCTCGTCGGCACCGGCTCTAACGGCGTCTTTGGTGTCTTCCAGTTTTACCTTCAGCGAAGCCCTACCGGATGGAAAAGCTGTGGCGACTGCTGCCACTTGAATCTTGGTGCCCTGCAGAGCTTTTTTGGCGTGACTCACCATGTCCGGGTAAACACAGACGGCGGCAACCTGTGGCGTCGACAGATCTTCAGGATCCGGAAGCTTGGCCTTTGCGCAAAGAGATCTAACTCGGTCCGGAGTGTCCGCTCCCTCCAAAGTGGTGAGGTCCATCATTTGAATCGCCGCGTCTAGTGCCCAGGCTTTCGAAGATGTCTTGATTGACCTAGTGCCCAAAGCGGCCGCTCTAGCCTCTAACCCGACGGCATCAACGCCTGGGAGCCCGTTCAACCAATTGGTTAGCGACTGGTTGGTAATCCGAGAGCCAACGATGGCTTCCGGGTCTATTTGCTTCAAAACGACTCCTCAGGGGTAATAAAAACTTTACCCTTAGGGGCTTTGGTTTGGTGGGCTAGATTTGAATGATTGAACTAAGGACGCCAAGTTGAGCTACAGCGCAGTAGAGCTAATCATCAAGAAACGTGAGCACCAGGAGCTCACCACTGCTGAAATTGACTGGCTGGTTGCCAACTACACTTCGGGATCAGTTGCCGACGAACAGATGTCTGCGATGACCATGGCGATTTTGCTCAACGGCATGAACCGCAGAGAAATCAAAGACCTCACCCTCGCCATGATTGCCTCAGGAGAGCGATTGGATTTTTCCAAGCTTTCATGGCCCACTGCCGATAAGCACTCAACCGGAGGCGTGGGAGACAAAATCACGTTGCCACTGGCGCCGCTAGTTGCTTCATATGGGGTTGCCGTTCCGCAGCTATCTGGCCGTGGACTTGGCCACACCGGGGGAACCCTGGACAAACTTGAGAGCATCGCGGGCTGGAGAGCGGCACTGTCAAACCAGGAAATGTTTGATCAGCTCCAAAAACACGGGGCTGTGATTTGCGCTGCCGGTTCGGGGCTCGCTCCCGCGGATCGCAAACTCTATTCGCTGCGTGATGTCACGGGCACGGTTGAAGCTATTCCATTGATTGCAAGTTCCATCATGAGTAAAAAGATCGCCGAGGGAACAGCTGCTCTGGTTCTGGATGTCAAGGTTGGCTCCGGCGCCTTTATGAAGACTCTTGATCGCGCGAGAGAACTTGCGCAGACCCTGGTTCAGCTTGGAAATGACGCGGGAGTAAAAACATCCGCGCTTTTGACGAACATGGAAACACCACTTGGAAAGAAAATCGGCAACGCACTTGAGGTAGAGGAATCCATTGAGGTTCTGCAAGGCGGAGGCCCTCAGGACGTAATCGATATCACCGTCGAACTTGCTAGGGAAATGCTTTTGCTCGCAGGAAAAGCGGTCGATGATCCAAGAGAGAACCTCAATAACGGTAAAGCCATGGATGTATTCACTTCCATGATTCACGCCCAGGGCGGAGATTTGTCAAAGCCACTTCCAACTGCAAAGTTCCAGCACGCGATTGTTGCAACCGAGACCGGATACCTAGAAAAACTGGATGCGCTCTCGGTCGGAATTTCTTCGTGGAGACTGGGGGCCGGTCGCGAGCGAAAAGAGGATCCAGTATCTTTCGGCGCGGGCATCGTTCTTGCTGCCCAACAGGGCGACCAGGTAACCAAGGGCCAAGTACTTATGACATTGCATTCTGATTCCGAGCAAAAGTTTGAAAGAGCGATTCAGGCCCTTGATGGAGCTTGGTCGATAGGCAGCAATCCGGTTGCAGCCAAGCAGATTATTCTTGAAAAAGTCAGTTAGGAAAACATGGATATCAAGCGCCTACCAAAAATCTCACTTCATGATCATCTAGATGGTGGGCTCAGACCGGCAACCATTGTTGAACTCGCAAAAAGCGTGGGACACAAACTTCCAACCAACGACTCACTAGAGCTCGGTGCCTGGTTTGCTGAATCGGCCAATTCAGGTTCATTGGTGCGCTACCTAGAAACCTTTGATCACACTGTTGCTGTTATGCAGAACTACGAGGGACTCGAAAGAGTTGCTTATGAAGCAGTTCTTGATCTTGCGGAAGAGAATGTAATTTACGGGGAACTTAGATGGGCTCCAGAACAGCACTTAGCCGGCGGACTCACGCTCGATGAAACAGTAGAAGCTGTACAGGATGGACTCGAGCGCGGCATGGAAGAGATTTCCAACCGCGGGGGCTTTATAAGAACTGGTCAGTTGGTAACTGCAATGCGTCACGCTGACCGTGGCATGGAGATTGCGGAACTTGCGATTCGTCATCGCAATAACGGTGTGGTCGGTTTTGATATTGCCGGAGCGGAAAAGGGCTTCCTGCCCTCGCGTCACAAGGCTGCGTTTGACTACTTGGCCAGTGAGCTTTTCCCCTGCACCGTCCACGCGGGCGAAGCAGATGGAATCGAGTCAATCAAAGATGCGATTGTCTCCGGACGAGCTCTTCGACTAGGTCACGGTGTGAGAGTCGTGGAGGACATCATGTTTTCTCGAACCGAGGGTGAAACCGATCTTGTAGTTCTAGGACCTGTTGCCCAGTGGGTGCACGACAGACAAATTGCTCTTGAGACTTCCCCGTCTTCTAACTTGCAGACCGGGGCCTTTGCGATGCTCGGTGACACCATGGAGGACCACCCATTCGACATTTTGTACGATTTGGGATTTAGAGTCACAGTCAACACCGATAACCGCTTGATGAGTGCCACCAACCTCACCAAGGAATTGGAAATACTCAGTGACACCTTCGGCTACACCCTGGCAGACCTAGAGATCTTCCAACTCAACGCCGCCGAGGCTGCTTTCCAAGGCTTGCCAGAGCGCGAAGAGCTAGTTGAGATGATCGAGCTTGGGTTTGCCGAGCAGGGTGTCTAGAAAGTCATTTAGCTTCATTCTCAGCAATTGTTTACATACCCAAGGGATACTTGACGCATGAAAATTTTTGCGGTTTGTGGAGCCGGTATTGGAACTTCAGTTATTTTGAAGTCCAATCTGGACCGCGTAATCGCAAGACTGGGCTTAGAAGCAGATGTGCAAGCAGTTTCCATTTCGGAAGCCTCAAAACGGGAGAATAACGTTCAGGTTATTTTTACTACCGCAGAGATCTTGGAACACCTCACAGGACTAAACGCAGAGATTGTTGAAGTGGATAACATCTTTGACCTGGCCGAGCTCGAATTCAAGGTGCAAGCATCGCTTGGCTAGGCTTTAGGCATGGCGGTAAATCCAGGTAGCACTGAAAAAACGAAACTTCGAAGAATTGCCGAGAAGGCTTCGAGTAAAACAGCGGATCTTTATTCGATATTGGATGACAATCTAGTTGCGCATGTTGGCCTGGTTTTTCAATCCGAGCCGCTAGTTATACCGATGGCCTATGGCAGGGTAGGAAATGACCTTCTGCTTCACGGGTCATCAGGTTCTCGCCTCATGCGAGCTCTGGCCGAGAATCCAAAAATATGTGTTAGTATCACCGAGTTGAATGGACTGAAAGTGGCGCGTTCCACTTTTCACTCTGGAATGCACTATCGATCGGTTGTGATTTTTGGCAACGCAGAACTGATTCCCGATTCGGAAAAAGACGAAGCGTTAAACAGAATTAGCGATGCGATGTTGCCGGGTCGATCCTCGGAGGTAAGGCCGTCGTTGAAGCGAGAGCTTGCTGCAACCCTGATTATTCGAGTGAACTTAGACGAGACCTCTGTCAAGATTTCAAATAATGATGTTTCTGACGAGCCAGAGGATCTAAATCAAGGGGTCTGGGCAGGCCTTGTGCCAATTAGCGAAATAAGAGGAACCCCCATTCCTGCCGACGAAGAAGCAAAGTCCTTGCCAGTGCCACAGAGCGTCAAAGCATTTATTGCAAAGCGCTGAGAAGCGCTTGAGCATTTGATTCAAGGGTCGAAAGCGCCTGGGCGGAACTAGTAGCCGAATCCCCGCGCGCTAACAGATAGCACTTGAGCTTGGGTTCGGTACCAGATGGCCGAATAACTACTCGAATCTCAGAGTTGCTCAGAATCACACCGTCTGTTGCAGGCAGTGAAGAGCCTTTCTGGAGATCTTCGAACGAAACATCCCATGGCCCCAAGGTCTTAGGTTCCAACTCCCGCAAACCGCTCATGATTTTTCGAATGATTCCTAGGTCGTGCACACGAATGGAGATCTGCCCTGTCTTTACGAAACCGTATCGCTCGGAGAGGGCATCGAGGTGTTCGGCGATAGAAGAATTCTTCTCCTTCAGCTCCCTTGCAAGATTGAGCATCACCACAGCAGCGGTGATTCCATCTTTATCTGGAGTGTGATCCGGATCAACGCAATAACCCAACGCCTCTTCGTAGCCATACCGCAAATTCTCAGTCTTAGAAATCCACTTAAATCCAGTTAGGGTTTGCACGTATCCGAGGCGATAGTGTTCCGCAACTCTGCCTAGCAAGTCTGACGAAACAATGGAGTTGGCTAGGTTTCCAACAGTCCCTGACTTCGCAACTTCCTCTCCGAGTATTAATCCAATTTCATCACCGGTCAGCATCCGCCACTTGCCAGAGTCTGGGACAGCAACCGCAAGACGATCTGCATCGGGATCATTAGCGATGATTATTTCTGCTTGATTTTGTGTCGCAACTTCATAGGCCAAATCCATAGCACCCTTTTCTTCGGGGTTTGGAAATGTCACAGTTGGAAAAGATCCGTTGGGTTCTATTTGTTCCTTTACCGGTATTACGTTTTTGAATCCAAGATTTTGGAAAATCGGCTTGACCACGGCCCAGCCAACACCGTGCAGGGCGGTGTAGCAAATCTTTAGATCCGAGTCCCTTTGTTGCGCCAGTTCCAGCGCTCTGGCCGTATAAAGATCAATCTCTTTCTGGCCAATTAGTTGATAGTTAGTGGACTTGGCAAAATCTGCGAAGACATGTGTCTCGGAGATTTTTTGGATATGTTCTGCAATCGCATGGTCTGCCGGGGAAACCAGCTGGGAATGGCCATTTGGTCCACCAAGGTAAACCTTGTATCCATTGTCGCGAGGCGGGTTGTGACTGGCGGTAACCATTACCGAAGCCGAGGCGCTTAGCCGCTTGCCAGTGAAAGCTGTAACTGGAGTTGGAACGCATTGATCAAATAGAAAAACCTTTAGGCCAAGTCCCGCGAAAATCTCCGCGCTGTCTTTGGCAAAAACATCGCTGTTGACACGTGCATCAAATCCGATAATGACTGAAAGTTCTCCATTGCGGTCTATATACGTATCACCGGAGTCAATCAAGAATCGCCCGATTGCCGCGGCTGCCCTCGCCACCACGATTCGGTTCATTCGATTAGGGCCAGCACCGAGCTCTCCGCGCAGACCAGCAGTTCCAAATTCCAACGATTTAGAGAATCGATCCGCTAGTTCTGCCTGATTTCCCTCAGCAATCAGAGCTTCCAATTCAGCTCTGGTTGTTGGGTCGGGGTCTTGGGCGAGCCAGTCTGCTGCCGCTTTGTTTAGGTCCATGTTTTAGAACTTCACAACAATTTCTGAGAGCAACTTAGAGATCCGATTTTCGGCATCCTTGCCGGCCTGAATAACTTCCTCGTGACTTAGCGGAGTCTTTTGAATGCCCGCCGCCAAGTTTGTAATAAGAGAAACGCCAAGAACTTCCATGCCCGCTTGTCGAGCGGCGATCGCCTCTAACGCAGTCGACATTCCAACGATATGGCCACCCATGATTTTTGCCATCTGCACTTCTGCGGGGGTTTCGTAGTGCGGCCCACGAAATTGAACATAGACACCTTCATCAAGTTTCGGATCGACAGTTTTCGCAATCTCTCGCAATCTCTTGGAGTAAAGATCCGTCAGGTCAACAAAAGTGGCACCCTCCAACGGAGAGTCTGCGGTTAGGTTAATGTGATCGGAAATTAATATGGTGGCTCCGCCAGCCCACTCCTCTTTAATGCCACCTGCGCCATTGGTGAGAATCATGATTTTCGCCCCGCAGGCTGCCGCGGTTCTAACTCCGTGCACCACTCTTCGGACACCGTGATTTTCGTAATAGTGAGTGCGGGCTCCGAGAACTAAAGCGTGCTTGCCATTAGTCATACGAATGGAGCGGATGGTTCCAACGTGTCCTTGAACCGCAGGCTTTGAAAATCCTGCAATTTCGTGGGCATCAATGGTTGCGATAGTTTCCCCGATTAAGTCCGCTGCTTTGGCCCACCCGGAGCCTAGGGTGAGGGCAACGTCGTGGGTCTGAACGCCGGTGATTTTTCTGATTTGATCTGCGGCCTGGGCCGCAATATCAAACGGGTTTACGTTCTCGTCATTGAGTGGATTAGCCATAATTTTCCAGTCTACCTCCGACCGTGTGTACTCGTTTTGGTGGAGAATGGGCTGGTGAGCTTAGAAAAAACCCAGCATCGAATTGTGATCATTGGTGGTGGCCCTGGTGGCTACGAGGCAGCTATTGCTGGCCGCCAGCTTGGCGCGGAAGTCATTCTGATTGAGGAGTCAGGCATTGGTGGAGCGGCGGTTCTTACCGACGTCGTCCCCTCAAAGACTCTTATTGCAGCGGCTGAAGCTGCCCAACGCGTTGGTCTCGCTCAAACTCTGGGAATCGAATTCTCCCTCGAAGGCAAGACCGTAAAACCAAAGGTCCAGATAGATATCGCGAAAGTCAACCAACGACTTTTGGGTCTTGCCAAATCGCAGTCTGATGACATGCTCTCTGAGCTAGTTCGCGAGGGAGTTCGAGTGATCCACGGTCGCGGTCGCTTGGATGGCAATCACCATGTGGTGGTGGAGCCAAGCTTCGGGGGCGAATCTGAGCGCATTGAAGCCAAGACCATAATCGTTGCGGTAGGGGCTCACCCAAGAGAAGTAGAGGGCGCTAAACCCGACGGAGAGCGAATTTTCAACTGGAAGCAGCTGTACAACCTAACCGAGCTTCCTGAGCACATGATCGTCGTTGGATCGGGTGTGACCGGAGCTGAATTCGCATCCGCTTACCTCGCCCTGGGAAGTCAAGTGACACTGATTTCAAGTCGCGACAAAGTCTTGCCAGGTAACGATGCCGATGCGGCCGATCTAATTGAGAAAGTATTTCTGCGCAACGGCATGAATATTGTGAATAAAGCTAGGGCTGAAAAAGTAGAGAATACTGGCGATGGGGTTTCGGTGACTCTGACAGATGGGCGAGTTATCAAAGGTTCACATGCCCTGATGGCCGTTGGTGCGATTCCAAATACTTCGGGACTTGGTTTGGAAGAAGCAGGAATTCGTCTTACCGAAACTGGACACATAGAAGTCAATAAAGTTGCACGTACCTCCAGGGCCAATGTCTACGCGGTAGGCGATTGCACAACGTTTATGCCGCTAGCCTCGGTCTCTGCGATGCAGGGCAGAACCGCCGTGTTCCACACCATGGGAGATGTCGCAAGTCCAACGCGGGTTAGAAATGTTGCTTCCAACATTTTCACAATGCCGGAAATTGCATCCGTTGGTTGGTCACAGGCGGACATTGAAGCAGGCTTGGTTCGTGGAGAAATAGAAAAAATCATGTTGGAGATTAATCCCCGGGCAAAAATGCAGGGCATTCGTGATGGTTTTATAAAACTCTTTGCAAGCACAGGTTCCGGAACCGTGATAGGTGGAGTTGTAGTGGCGCCGCGCGCTTCAGACTTGATTTATCCAATTGCTATTGCGATTGAGAATCGACTAACGGTAGACCAGGTTGCAAAAACCTTCACCGTCTATCCGTCAATTTCTGGATCTATATCTGATGCCGCCAGGGCGCTGCATCAGCCAATCGATTAGTCCAGGATGTCCAGCAGCCTGGTGCCGGCTGAAATTGTGGTTCCAATCTCAACACCAATGTTTGAAACTTTTCCCGCTCTGTGAGCAGTGAGAGGCTGTTCCATCTTCATTGCCTCTAGGACCACGACCAGGTCACCCTCAGCCACCAAATCTCCCTCGGTCACCGCTAGCTTCACGACCGTTGATTGCATTGGGGCGGTGAGTGAGTTTCCCTTTGCACCGGTGTGACCGGAGGAGTGCGAAGACTTCTTACGTTTTGGTGCGTGGCCCGCAGCTGTGCCTGAGTCACCTACTAAAAGTCGCTTTGGTACGGATACCTCAAGCCGCTTGCCGGCCACCTCAACAACGACTTCTTGGAATTGCCCCGCTTCTGGAAGTTCTTCGGCCACGCCGCTCCAAGGCTGGATTGGATTGTCCCACTCGGTCTCAATCCACCTGGTGTAGACGCCAAACTTCCCATCTCGAGCGGTGAATGCTGGGTGGTTCACAATCTCGCGGTGGAATGGAATCACGGTGGGAAGGCCCAGCACTTGCATCTCTTCGAGGGCTCGTCTGGATCTTTCAAGCGCTTGCTCTCTTGAGTCTCCAGTGACAATTAGTTTGGCAACCATGGAGTCGAAGTTTCCTGAAATTACATCTCCAGATACAACTCCGGAATCGACGCGAACACCCGGTCCCGAGGGGGCATGAAAGAGATGGATTGGTCCTGGTGCCGGAAGGAATCCTCTACCTGGATCTTCACCATTAATTCGGAATTCAATCGAGTGCCCTTTGACTTCAGGGTCAGAGAACTCAAGTTTCTTTCCTTCTGCGATTCGGAACTGCTCGCGCACTAAATCAATACCTGTTACTTCTTCCGAAACCGGGTGCTCTACTTGCAGACGAGTGTTGACCTCGAGGAATGAAATCGTTCCATCTTGCGCGACAAGAAACTCACAAGTTCCAGCACCCCGGTAGTTCACTGCTTTGAGAATTGCCTTGGAAGATTCGTAAAGTCTTTGGTTTTGCTCTTGTGAAAGAAAAGGTGCCGGGGCTTCTTCAACCAGTTTCTGGTGACGACGCTGCAAGGAGCAGTCGCGGGTGGAGACTACGACAACGTTTCCGTGCTCGTCTGCGAGGCATTGAGTTTCGACGTGACGTGGCTTGTCTAGGTATTTCTCTATGAAGCACTCGCCGCGACCAAAAGCGGCAATCGCTTCACGAGTCGCAGATTCAAATAGTTCTGCAATCTCAGATTTTTCTCGAACAATTTTGATTCCGCGACCACCGCCACCATAGGCAGCCTTAATCGCAACCGGCAGTCCATATTCGGCAACGAATTTTTCAACCTCTGCAACCGACTCGACGGGATTAATGGTTCCAGGCGCCAATGGAGCACCAACTGATTCAGCAACTTTTCTTGCAGAGACTTTGTCGCCGAGTTGCTCAATGGCTTCGGGGGAGGGCCCAATCCAAATCAGCCCTGCCTTTTGCACCGCTCTTGCGAAACTTGCATTCTCGGATAGGAATCCGTATCCAGGGTGAACCGCATTTGCCCCAGATCGCTGGGCGATGTGAATTAGTTTTTCAATGACCAAATAGGTTTCGGCCGCAGTGCTTCCATTTAGGGCATAAGCCTCATCGGCAAGCTTTACGTGCTGCGCATTTCGGTCACCATCGGCATAGACAGCAACGGTCTGAATTCCGCAGTCCTTGGCAGCGCGGATAACGCGAACGGCGATTTCACCGCGGTTAGCAATCAGAACTTTTTTGATTTGACGACCGGTCATAATCCGATAGCTTATTGCCCGAATTCTGGGGTTTTTTGGACTTATTCCACAAAAAAATCAAAAAATCGTTGAGGTTATCTCCATAAAGACTGGTATTCGTACCCAAGTTTCATGACCATTTGACGCAACTTGACGAGAGAAAGCCCGACTACGGTGTGGTAGTCGCCCTCGATCCTCTCCACATATGGCCCACCGAGTGAGTCAATTGTGAAAGCGCCCGCAACTTGTAGGGGCTCCTCAGTCGCCACATACCCAGCTATTTCCTCCTGGGAGAGCTTTGCGAAGTGGACGGTGGTCGAGCTAACGGCTGACTCTGACCTCCCAGAAGTAAGGTCAATCAGAAAATGACCGGTGTGCAAGATTCCAGATTTTCCGCTCATTCTGTGCCACCTAGTTGTTGCGATATCGGGATAGAGCGGCTTTCCCAGCGCTTCGCCCTCAAATTCCAAAGCGGAATCGCAACCTAGGACGAGTCCAGTCGAAAGCGTTTCAGCAACTTTTTCGGCCTTAGCTTGCGCAAGTAACTGCACCATAGCTTCGACAGTTGCTGGCCTTACAGCCTCAACCAAGGCCTCTTCGTCGACGTGCGAAGTAATCGAATCGAAGTCAATTCCAGCATTTGCCAGCAGTGTCTTTCTTGCTGGAGAGCTTGACGCCAGGATCAGTTTTGCCACCACTTCAGACTAGCTGTGGAACACTAGGGAAGTGACTCTTGAAGGAAACTCGCTCGAACTGCAAATCGAGAAAATTGCGCACGGTGGAATCTGCATCGCAAGGCACGAGGGCAGAGTCGTTTTTGTTTCGGGAGCAATACCCGGAGAGAAAGTTATCGCCGAGGTATTCGAGGACAGTGGCAAGAGTTTTGTTCGTGCACGAGTCTCAGAAGTTATCGAGGCAAGCCCACACCGTGTCGAGCATTTTTGGCGTGCTGCTAGGCAAGGTGCCGGTGGGGCAGAGTTTGGTCACATAGATCTTCAGTATCAGAGGGAGCTAAAACGTCAGGTCCTGGTGGAGGCGCTCAGCCGAATGGCCAAGCTTAATCTTGATATTCCCGTCGAGGCAGTTCCTGGGGATGATGAAGCTGGGGGGCTGCAGTATCGAACCAGAGTTCAGCTAAATGTTGATGAAGCTGGAAATGCGGGACCAGTCCGTGAGCGAACCAACGAGGTCATTTTTACCAAGAAGCTTCCGCTTGCCGTTCCTGAAATTGAGGAACTCCAGGTCCATCTAAAAAATTGGCAAGGCGCGAAGAAAATCTTCATAGCGGCAAGTTCAACCGGACAAACTCAATACCTGGTTGACAAGACTGTTCACGGGGCAACCAACCTAATCGAGAGAGTAAACAACCGAACATTTCGTCTCGCTCCTGGGGCTTTTTGGCAGGTGCACAAAAGTGCCGCTCAACTTCTCAGTTCTGAAGTGATTTCTCGACTGGAAGAGATTGATTTTCAACCTCAAAAATCAAACCTTGATTTATATGCAGGTGCCGGCCTATTTAGCGCGACAATTTCCGAGAAGTTTCCAACTGCAAAATTCACTGCCGTCGAATCTCACAGGGGCGCCGTTGAGGATGGAAAGAAGTCAGCTTCGGATCTGACCAACTTGCGATTTATCCGCTCGGATGTTTTGGAATTTATAAGGCGTGAGGCCAGCAAGACGGTCAGCTATGACACCGTGGTTTTGGACCCCCCAAGATCAGGAGCAGCCGGCAAGGTTATCGAGCAATTGATAAGGCTGGCACCTCGAAACATCATC
>JBEEIU010000040.1:0-7744 GCA_041169705.1 Actinomycetota bacterium | reverse complement strand
ATCGGGACCTCCGCAAAGATTTATTACGCAACCAAGTCTCTGCTGACTGTCGATGTTGCGAAATGGGTAGCTTCATCTGGTGCTTCGATGGATGTTTCGACAGGCGGTGAGCTTGCAGTTGTTTTGGCTGCGGGCGTTCCAGGGGCGCAAATTGGTTTGCACGGAAACAACAAGTCTCTGATTGAAATTTCGAGGGCCGTTGCGGCCGATGTCGCCGCAATCGTCATCGACTCGGAATTTGAGATTGAAAGAATTGCCGCTGTTGCTTCCGCTCAGGGAAAGACCCAGGCAGTTCGACTCCGAGTTAACTCCGGCGTTCACGCCCACACTCACGAGTATTTGGCTACTGCTCGCGAAGATCAAAAGTTTGGGGTTGCAATTTCTGACGTACCGGCCTTGGTGGCGAAGATTCGAACCCACTCCTCGCTGAAATTCTTAGGACTGCACTCGCACATTGGTTCGCAAATCTTTGTCGTCGACGGATTCCTTGCGGCCGCTGACAGGTTGCTGGATGTTCATGCGCAACTTCTAAAGGACGGCGATGTACCTGAGCTGAACCTCGGTGGTGGCTTTGGAATTGCCTACACCGAAGCAGACCACCCAATGCCGATTAAGGAATTGGCTGATCGCCTAATGACTGCGATTGCGAAGAAGTGCCAGACCCTAGAAATTCCAATTCCAAAACTTGCCTTCGAGCCGGGCAGAATCATTTCTGGTCCAGCGGGAATCACGCTCTACAGCGTTGGCACAATCAAAGATGTTGTGGTTTCAGATCAGGGACCAACTGCAGTAAGAAAGTACGTCTCTATTGATGGGGGAATGAGCGACAACGCTCGTCCAGCGCTTTACGAGGCGGAGTATTCAGCGGCTCTAGTATCCCGGGTCAGTTCTGCAACTCCGGCCCTAGCTCGGGTAGTAGGAAAACACTGCGAGAGCGGTGACATTGTGGTTCGACACGACTACCTGCCCTCTGACATCTCAGTCAATGACGTTCTTGCTGTCGCGGCCACGGGTGCTTACTGCTACTCGCTTTCCTCCAACTACAACTTTGTGACTAAGCCGGCAATGGTGGCCGTCAAGAATGGGCAAGCACAGCTTCTCATTCGCGGGGAAACCGAAGAAGATATCCTCTCTAGAGACGCTGGCTACAACCGAAACGAGACCAAGTGATGCAGAACGCCTACCGACCAATTCGAGTCGCCCTGCTTGGTGCGGGATCCGTGGGTTCCCAGGTCGCTCGTCTATTGCTTGAGCACAAATCGGAGTTAGCTTCAAGAGTCGGCGCCGAACTTGAGCTCGTTGGAATTGCAGTCCGTGATCTAAAGTCCAAGCGCAATGCAAATCTGCCTAGTGATCTGCTAACCACCGATGCAGAGAAACTGATTCTGAGCGCGGACATCGTTATCGAACTAATCGGAGGAATTGACCCGGCGAGAGATTGGGTCAAACTAGCTCTAAATTCGGGCGCTGACGTGATTACCGCAAACAAGGCGTTGATTGCAGCCCATGGCCCAGAGCTTTTTGAACTCGCACAAAAATTAGGTGCACAGCTTTACTTTGAAGCCGCCGTCGCGGGCGCAATTCCAATCATTCGCCCACTTCGCGAGTCACTCGCCGGCGACAGAGTGAACAAAGTCATGGGAATCGTGAATGGAACCACCAATTTCATTCTCGATCAGATGGAAACCACGGGCGCGAATTTCAATGACGCTTTGAAAGAGGCTCAAAACTTGGGTTACGCCGAGGCGGACCCTACTGCAGATGTCGAGGCATTTGATGCTGCTTCAAAGGCCGCAATTTTGTCTTCTTTGGCATTCCACAGTGAAGTTCCAGTGGAGAAGGTTTACCGAGAAGGCATCACCAAGATTTCCGCGGCTCAGATAAGTGACGCCAAAGCTGCGGGTTACACAGTGAAGCTTTTGGCAATCTGTGAGCGCGTTGTTGAAGGTGGCAAAGAAGGCATTGTTGCAAGGGTGCACCCAACTTTGATTCCTGTAACGCATCCTCTCGCCGCAGTGCACGGAGCATTCAATGCTGTTTTCGTCGAAGCCGAGTCTGCTGGTCAATTGATGTTCTATGGCGCCGGAGCCGGAGGACCTCAGACCGCCTCAGCAGTTCTTGGCGATTTGGTATCGGCAGCAAAGCGTCACCTTGCCGGTGGTCCCGGCTTAGCCGACTCCACTCACGCGAATCTTCCACTGCTGCCGATCGATGCTGCCGAGACTAGATACCAAATTTCGTTATTGGTAAAGGATCTTCCTGGCGTATTGGCAAAGATTGCCAATGTATTTGCGGAGCACGGAGTTAGCGTCGAGACCGTCCAACAGTCCGTTGCTGCTCACCACGACAAGCAGGTCGCAATGCTCTCTGTCATGACACACTCTGCGAAAGAAGCCTCGCTCGCCGCGGTTGTGAATTCTCTAAAGCAGAATGATTCGGTTGAGGAAGTTGCCTCAGTAATTCGCGTGGAGGGTATCTAAGTGGCGCACCAATGGCGTGGAGTAATTCGCGAGTATTTCGACAGACTTCCTTTCGACTCAACTGACCCAATCGTCACCCTCGGTGAGGGTGGCACACCTTTGGTTGATGCCCCTGCGCTTGCCAAACTGTTGGGTGTTGGTTCCGTTCACCTAAAGTTCGAGGGCATGAACCCGACCGGCTCCTTCAAGGACCGTGGAATGACCACTGCGGTTTCAAAAGCCAAGGGCAAAGGCGCGCAAGCGGTGATTGCTGCTTCGACCGGAAACACCTCGGCAGCCGCCGCGGCATATGCCGTCAAGGCAGGAATGCAGTCAGTCGTCTTGGTTCCCGCAGGAAAGATTTCCTGGGGCAAGCTCTCTCAAGCGGTTGCTCACAAAGCACAGATTCTGCAGGTCCGGGGAAACTTCGACGATTGCTTACGACTTGCAAGAGAACTAAGCGAAAACTATCCGGTGTTTTTGGTGAATTCGGTCAATCCTGATCGTCTCCAGGGCCAGAAGACTGCCGCATTTGAGGTGGTGGACGTGCTGGGCACTGCCCCTGACATTCACTGCATGCCACTTGGAAACGCTGGCAATATTTCGGCCTACCACCTTGGATATCGCGAGGAACTAGCAGACGGAAGAATCAACAAGCTTCCAAGACTCTGGGGAATTCAGGCAGCCGGCTCCGCACCTTTCATGCGTGGGGGACCGGTTGCAAAACCCGAAACTATTGCAACTGCGATTCGCATTGGAAACCCAGCGAGCTGGGACTTGGCACAAAAAGCCAAGGCAGATACAGATGGTGCATTCGGTGAAGCAACCGACGCAGAAATTTTGTGGATGCACAGATTCCTCTCGCAGGAAACCGGTGTTTTCGTTGAGCCATCAAGTGCAACAGGTGCCGCAGGACTATACAAAGCCGCCAAGCTTGGACAATTACCAAAAGTCGACTCAATTGTGGTCACAGTAACCGGTCACGGTTTGAAAGATCCTGACTGGGCACTGAAAGATGAACGCGGCAGAAGAATTAAACCGAAGAAGGTTTCTGCGCAAGCACCAGCGGTTGCAGAGATGCTTGGCTTGGAGCGCAACAAGTGACCAAAGTTTCCGTTCGCATACCGGCGACAAGTGCAAACTTGGGCCCTGGTTTTGACACCCTCGGAATGGCACTTTCTTTTTACGACGATTATTCCGCTGAGACAATCTCTTCTGGGCTGGAAATATCTGTAACAGGCGAGGGTGCTTCGGAAGTTGCGAAAGACGAAAACAATTTGATTTTCAAAACAATCAAATTTGTTTTTGAACGGCTCGGAGAAAAGCTGCCTGGTCTAAATATTTCCTGTCAGAACCAAATTCCACACGGCCGTGGAATGGGTTCCTCGGGTGCCGCAGTTGCTGGCGGAGTGATGTTGGCAGCCGGATTGCTTTCTGAAAAACACAAACTGAGCGAAAAGCAATTGCTTCAGTTTGCAACGGAAATTGAAGGGCACCCAGACAACGTTGCGCCAGCGCTTTTCGGAGGGTTGACTATCGCCTGGATGGACGAGGATGGACCGCACCACAAGAAACTCTCCGTCCACAGGGGAGTGTCACCGATTGTGATTGTGCCGCCAAACCAGATGTCCACCAAACTTGCAAGAAGCCTGCAGCCAGAATCCGTCCCCCACACTGACGCGGTTTTCAATGTGTCTCGCTCGGCCCTGTTGGTAGCCGCGCTAACCCAGAGTCCGGAGCTGCTTTTCGCTGCCACTGAGGATCGCCTGCACCAGAACTACCGGGCCAGTGCGATGCCAGAGACCAGCTCTCTGATTGAAAAACTGCGAAGCAAAGGCCACCCAGCCGTGGTTTCCGGTGCTGGGCCATCGGTTTTGGTACTTGAGGATGACCCCGCTCGCCGCCAATTAGCGGTCGAACTGGCACAAAAGGAGTTTCCACACTGGAAACCCCTAATGCTTGCGGTGGATGTCAAAGGTGCTAGTGTTGAGGTGCAGTCCGGTTCGGGCAAGTAAACGCCACCGACTAGCAATCAACTAACAATCTGCACCTTCGGCGATTTTGCCGCGTAGAAAAGAGCAATAAACCAAATGGATGAAATCCAACAGGACAAGCCAGTTCGTAGAACTCGCCGCGCCACATCAACAGATTCAGAGACCGCTACCAAGGAAAAGAGCGAGTCTCCAAGAAAAGCCAGACCAAAAGCCGAGGCTGACGTTAGCGAAAAGAAGGAAGCTCCACGCGAAGAGCGAGAGAGCAACTCTGAAGCTCGTGAAGACCGCGAAACTCGAAACAATGATCGAGAGAACAACCGCGACCGCGATGACGACAGGAGAGGCGGCGGACGTAATCGCCGCAATCGCTACCGCGATCGCGACCGCAGACGCGGACACGGCAATGAAGAATCAGAGCCAGAGATCTCGGAAGATGACGTTCTTATCCCGGTAGCTGGAATCTTGGACGTGCTAGAGAACTACGCGTTCCTAAGAACCTCGGGATACCTGCCTGGTCCAAACGATGTTTACGTTTCCCTTGGACAGGTTAAGAAGTACGGAATGCGCAAGGGTGATGCTGTAGTCGGAGCAATCCGCCAGCCACGCGAGGGTGAAAACCAGCGCCAGAAATTCAATGCTCTAGTTCGCGTAGATTCGATCAACGGACAGTCAATCGAAGACGCAATGAACCGTGTTGAGTTTGGAAAGCTGACTCCGCTTTACCCAGACACTCGACTTCGCCTAGAAACCGATCCAAAGAAGCTATCGACTCGAATCATCGACCTCGTGGCTCCAATTGGTAAGGGACAGCGTGGATTGATTGTTTCCCCACCAAAGGCCGGTAAGACCTTGGTGCTGCAGGCAATTGCAAACGCGATTAGCGCTAACAACCCAGAAGTTCACCTGATGGTGGTGTTGGTTGATGAGCGTCCAGAAGAAGTTACAGACATGCAGCGCACAGTTAAGGGTGAAGTTATCGCTTCTACCTTCGACAGACCTGCTGATGACCACACCACAGTTGCCGAGCTCGCGATTGAAAGAGCAAAGCGTTTGGTTGAGCTTGGTCACGATGTTGTTGTGCTACTTGACTCAATCACTCGTCTGGGCCGCGCCTACAACCTGAGCGCTCCGGCTTCTGGTCGAATTCTTTCCGGTGGTGTTGATTCCTCAGCGCTTTACCCACCAAAGAAGTTCTTCGGTGCCGCAAGAAACATCGAAAACGGTGGCTCACTCACTATTCTCGCGACCGCTTTGGTTGAGACCGGTTCCAAGATGGACGAAGTTATTTTCGAAGAGTTCAAGGGAACTGGAAACATGGAACTTCGCTTGTCACGCCAACTGGCAGACAAGAGGATCTTCCCTGCGGTCGACATCAATGCATCTGGAACCAGACGTGAAGAGATGCTGATGAGCCCACAGGAAACCAAGATCATCTGGAAGCTTCGTAGAGCTCTCGCAGGTCTAGAGCAGCAACAGGCTCTCGAGCTCGTGCTCTCAAGACTCAAGGACACCGCAAGCAACGTTGAGTTCTTGCTGATGCTCGAGAAGTCAATGCCAGTTCCTACCGAAACGGACTCGGAGTAGCAAATTGCTAGATTCGCTTGCTGGCCTAAAGGCCGAGCACGCAGATCTGCAGAAGCAGCTCAGCGACTCGGCCATCCACTCAAACCCTGGGTTGGCCAAGAAACTAAATCGTCGCTATCAAGAACTCGACGCCATCATGGGTGCCGAGTCTGCTCTGATTCAAGCGCAGGAAGACTTGGCTGCGGCGAAGGACTTGGCTAAAGAGGATGAGGCTTTTGCCGAGGAGCTTCCAGGAATGGAAGAACGAGTTCACGAAGCCAGTGAAAAACTTCGACGCCTACTAATCCCGCGTGATCCAGACGATGGACGCGATGTGATTATGGAAATAAAAGCCGGTGAAGGCGGCGCAGAGTCGGCGCTTTTCGCAGCGGACCTCTTGCGTATGTACATGTACTACGCAACCTCAAAGGGCTGGAAGGCTGAAATTCTTGATCGCACCGAGAGTGACCTTGGTGGCATCAAGGATTGCCAGGTCGCAATTAAGGCGAATACCTCAGATCCCGCAAATGGAGTTTGGGCGCACCTGAAGTACGAGGGTGGGGTTCACCGTGTGCAGCGCGTTCCTGTGACAGAGACCCAGGGTCGAATTCACACCTCTGCAGCCGGTGTTTTGGTTTTCCCTGAAGTAGACGAGCCAGAAGAAATCGAGATTGCGGCGAATGACATTCGCATCGATGTTTTCCGCTCCTCGGGCCCTGGCGGGCAGTCAGTGAACACAACCGACTCCGCGGTTCGAATTACTCACTTACCAACTGGCATTGTGGTTTCGATGCAGAACGAAAAGTCACAGCTTCAAAATCGTGAAGCCGCCATGCGTGTTTTGCGCGCGAGACTTTTGGCAGCCCAGCAAGAGGCAATCGATGCCGAGCAGTCGGCTGCAAGAAAGAGCCAGGTTCGCACCGTTGACCGAAGCGAACGAATCAGAACCTATAACTTCCCCGAAAACCGAATCGCAGACCACCGCACCGGATACAAGGCTTACAACCTTGATCAGGTCATGGACGGTGCGCTGGAACCAATTGTCCAATCTGCAATAAAGATGGACGAAGAAGCCAGACTTGCTGCGCTAACCAGTAAGTGACAACTTATTCAGCTGCCCTCAAAGCAGCTCAGAAAATTCTCATCGATGCGGGAGTTCCCTCACCTGTTGCAGATTCGCGGCTTTTGCTCGCGCACGCCACAAATGAAGATCTCAAGTCTTTAGAAAACAAACTTGTTCTCGATGCAGAACTAAGCGCCACTGCAATGAAAGAGTTCGATGAGCTCATTAGTCTGCGTTCCACCAGAGTCCCGCTGCAACATCTAACAGGGTTTGCCGCCTTTCGCTATCTAGAACTGAATGTCGGTAGCGGCGTTTTTGTCCCAAGGCCAGAGACAGAGTCGGTGGTGCAACTGGCTCTGGATTTTCTTGAGAGTTTTGAGAATCCGAAAGTGCTCGACATCGGAACTGGTTCCGGTGCAATTGCAATTTCTATCGCCACTGAAAAACCAGACTCAGAAGTCACCGCTTTGGAAAAGTCAGTGGAAGCGCACAAGTTCGCTTCTCAAAACAACGATAAGTACGGCTCATTGGTGAATCTGATTTTGACCGACTTTGCAGACTTTAACAGCGAGCAAAAGTTCGATTTAGTAATAAGCAATCCGCCATACATCCCAACGGGAGCGGTTCCAAGAGACCCCGAGGTCAGAGATTATGACCCAAGCCTG
>JBEEIU010000039.1:0-3483 GCA_041169705.1 Actinomycetota bacterium | reverse complement strand
TGATTCAAAGCGACACGAGTTGCCGCTTCTCCGACCCAGAGGTGCTTTTCACCGGGGCCTGAAATAACTTGCGCACTGGGAACCTTCGAGAAAATCTTGGCTGCCTCTACAGGCCTGAGGTAGTCATCCAGCTCGGGTACAAGTGCAACCAGCGGCTTTCCAAATTCGACCCAGCGGGCTAGGTCCGCTTCTGTCGCTCTCCGCATCGGAGGAGAAATCAGTACTGCACCCGCAATGTCATTATCGGGACCGTACTTGATTGCAAGCTCAGTACCAAAAGACCAACCGACTAACCAGATGTTGCTCAGTCCTAGGCTCTTCACATAGTCAACTGCCGCGCGAACATCAAATTCTTCTTTTACTCCGGAGTCAAAACTTCCGGTTGAAGTTCCACGTGGGGAAGATGTACCACGGGTGTTAAATCTCAGCACCGCAACGTTAATCAGATGAGGAAAGCGATTCGCCATTTTTCGCAACAGGTGCGAGTCCATGAACCCACCGGCAGTTGGAAGTGGATGCAGAGTAATAATTGTCGCTACCGGGTTCTCCCCAACTGGAATTGCCAATTCACCAACCAGAGTTTCCCCATCAAAGGTTGTGAACTCCACATTCTGACGAATGCTGGGCAGTTCGGTTGCGGCGCGAATTTCTTCCATTAGTACAAAACCCCATCAAATAATTTCCAACAGTGATTGTGGAAATGTCGTCTTGATTGCACACCAACATGCAAATCCCATGCCACGGTGTGAATCACTCCCGGCTCTATTGTCACAACACAAACCGGACAAACCCAGGTTTTCCCCTCTTCGGCGTTTGCTCCCGTGGTGTTTTGAACCTGGTATTCAATTCCGCGTTTCAGTTCTGTGTGAGGAAGAGACATTCGGAGTGAAGATACGTCTAGCTCGCGATACTCCCGCTCGGGTATTCCCCTGCGGCGCTTGCCCCTAGCCATTTAGTACCAGCCGCGACGATCAGAGTGCGCAAGGGCAGAACAAGGGCTGCCGTAGCGGCCATCGATGTAGCCAAGCCCCCACTTAACCTGGGTCTCGGGGTTCGTTCTCCAGTCGGCACCGGCCGAAGCCATCTTGTTACCAGGTAATGACTGCGGGATTCCATAGGCCCCACTGGATCGGTTCAGGGCATTCCAACGCCAATTGCTCTCGCGCTCCCAAAGCTTTACAAGACAGGAATATTGGCTGTAGTCCCAACCTCTGCGCTCTACCTCCGATAGGGCAAAGCCCTTGGTGGAATTAGGGTCGGGGTATGGCGCTGCGTTTATAAACAGTCTGGTTACCTGTTCCCCAGAGATAATTTCCAGCTCGGCACGCTCAAAATCAGAGTCTTCAACTAGGTAAACCTCGACGGTCTGGGCATCTTCAACCCGCTCATAGACATTCATGGTCTGAGCTGAAGCCATGGTTCCTGAATATGGGTCCACCGCGGTGAGCATCACCAGGGAACCGACCGAAAAGATCGCCACGGATGTCAAACCACGAGAACGCCTACCGCGTTTTTGTGAATGTCTACCCATTTGGCTCCTAGGTCAAGCTTTAACCCTAAAGGAATCCTTGAATATTGGCTACCCGAGGGCCTCTTGGCGGTGGGAAGCAGCGATCACAAGGGCCAGAAAATCATCCACCTCAGAGCGGCTATAACCCCGCCTGGAGCGCCCAAGCGGCACGGTTCGAAGGGTGAAACTATCCGGGGCCGAAAGCGATGAGCGCCTGATTTCAATCTTTTTGACCAGTTTGTTCACGAGCGAGGGCCGGTATCCGCCTTTGGTCTTCGAAAATGCCTCTTTAGGGCCTTTATCCAGGATTGGACGGAGCGTCTTTAGGATCTCGTTGAGCTCCTCGGAAACCGCGCTTTGACCTTCGCGAGCAATCTTTTGGCGGATATCCCGTTGGTCAAAGACATCCGCAAGTCTGGCCAGTTCTTCATCCACTGCCGTGATTTGGTAGCCACCTCTAACCAAGTCAAACTTCACTGCCCCCAATATTTCGGCAGTAAGCATTCGCAAACCAGGGTTTGAAAGCTGCCTTTGAGCTCTGCCGTAGATGGCGTCAACCTGCTCCTTGGAATATCCAGGAACCTTAGGGGACGTCGAGGGAAAACTCATGCTAGAAGATTACGTGACTCAGCAGGTATGCCATAAACGCTGAGGGCAAAATTGAATCCAACCGGTCCATGATTCCGCCGTGACCTGGCAGCACATCCCCCATGTCTTTCACTTCCAGATCTCGCTTTATAAGGCTCTCCGAGAGATCTCCCAGCACCGCTGACAGCAGAATCACCGCAGAGAACAAAAGTCCCCAGGCAAATGAGGCTTCCATGAGCCAGGCCGCTACCTGACCGGTCAGCAAAGCGGCAATTGCCGAGGCAAGCAATCCTTCGAAGGTCTTCTTGGGGCTAATACCGGGAGCAAGCTTGGTTCGACCTAGCACCCTTCCAACTAAGAATCCGGCTGTATCAATCATGGACACTGTGAGCACCATCGAAAAAACCAACTGAGTGCCTCGATCAAGATTGATCATCAAAACCATGAAACTCGCCAGAAGAGGAACATAAATAAGAGTGAAGGTGCTGGCACCAAAGTCGCGAATCGTTTGCTTCAGCGACTGTTTGGTTTTTGAAATTAGCAAAAAGCCAACCCGCCAAAAGACCATTGCGGCGACCGAAGCAACCAAAGCGAGCCATTGTCCAGTCGCTCCGTAAAAGTATGCAGCAGTGACAATTGCAGCCGCACAAATTGCCGCTATAAAACGCGGGACATGCCAACCAGATTTGCGCATGGCATTTCCAAGTTCAAATGCACCCAGAGCAGCTGCAGCAACTACTAATAGGAGAAACAGCAACGGGTTGGCTAGGGAGAAAATGAAAACCCCGCCAAGCGCTAGCCCAACGATGATTCTGGTTGCTAGCGGGCGGGTTTTCTTGGACAACTAAACCTCTAGAAGTTCAGCTTCTTTATTCTTTAGTGATTCGTCGATGTGAGTGATGTTGCTCTTGGTGATTGCCTCGAGCTCCTTTTCAGCTCTCTCGACTTCGTCTTCGCCGGCCATGCCGTCTTTCTTCACTGCCTCAAGATCTTCCATCGCTTTACGACGAATATTTCTTACAGCAACGCGGCCGTTTTCTGCCTTGTCACGAGTTAGCTTCACGTATTCTTTGCGACGTTCCTCAGTGAGCTCAGGCAGGTTCAGCCGGATAACGCTTCCGTCGTTGTTTGGTTGCGAACCGAGATTTGGCATGTCATTAAGTGCCTTTTCAATTGCGTGCAGTGCGCTCTTGTCATATGGGTTGATCAGAATTGTTCTGGCTTCAGGAGCAGAGATACCACCGAGTTGCGAGAGCGGTGTTGGGGTGCCGTAGTAATCAACCATGACTTTCTGGAACATCGCAGGGTTTGCCCTGCCGGTTCGAACCGAGGCGAAGTCACTCTGAGTGGCTTCTACAGCCTTCTGCATTTTGTCTTTTGCTTCG
>JBEEIU010000038.1:0-4003 GCA_041169705.1 Actinomycetota bacterium | reverse complement strand
CCACTTCAACTCTTACCTGGGACACCGTTAGAGCAATTACGGTGAGCTTGGCAATTGCTTTCTTTGGAAGGCCAGTGCTCACCACTCTTCGCAGAGCAAAGCTCACTACACCGAAAAGTATTTAGCCTCTGGGTGGTGGAATACAAAGGCATCGGTCGACTGCTCGGGATGCAGCTGAAGTTCTTCGGAAAGTTCAACACCTACTCGCTCTGGCTTTAGAAGTTCAACGACTTTCTTTCGATCTTCCATGTCTGGGCAGGCCGGGTAACCAAGAGAGAATCTTGCACCGCGATACTGGAGGTCAAACATTCCAGCGAGGTCCTTTGGATCTTCTGAGCTGAAACCAAGTTCCTCTCTAATTCTGGAGTGCCAAAATTCAGCGAGTGATTCTGTGAGCTGCATGGCAAGACCATTCAGTTCCATGTAGTCGCGGTAGTTATTCTTTGCAAAAAGCTCTGCTGTCACCTTTTCAACATTTGAACCAAAGGTGACCAGTTGCAAACCAAGCACGTCAATTTGATTTGAATCCTTTGCCTTGATGAAATCAGCCAGGCAAAGGTGGCGGTCGCGACGCTGCCTTGGGAAGCTGAAGCGAATACGTTCCGAACCAATCGTTCCTTGCGAACCACCATCGGGCGAGAGCGTTCCAGGCTGCCCTAGCACTCCTTGCTGATCATCGCCGTGGTGCAGCACAATCACGTCATCACCCTCGGAAACGGCAGGGAAGTAGCCGTAAACCACGGAGGCATCCGCAATTCCCTCTGCGAGGATTCGGTCCAACCAGTAGCGCAGCCTTGGGCGACCCTCGGTTTGCACGAGCTCTTCGTAGCCTGCCCCATCGCCCCTAGAGGGCTTCAGCCCCCACTGTCCCATGAAGGTTGCTCGCTCGTCCAGGAAGGCCGCAAAGTCTGCCAGGGCGATGCCCTTCACCACACGGGTGCCCCAGAACGGGACCTTTGGGACTGGGTTGTCGAGCGCCACATCAGAGCGAGCTGGCATCTGTGATTCTTCAGTGAGCGTAAGCGTGGTCTTGGCGTGAATTCGTTTCTTGAGAGCTGGAAGTCCCACCGAATCAGGATCCGCTCCGCGCGCAATCTGCACCAGTGGTTCCATCAAGGCGAGTCCTTCAAAGGCATCTTTGGCATACCTCACCACACCTGGGAATTCCGATGCCAGATCGTCCTCCACAAATGACCTAGTTAGAGCAGCTCCTCCGAGAATGATTGGCCATCTCTTGGCCAAACCTCTGGAGGTTAGTTCCTCGAGGTTCTCTTTCATCACAAGTGTCGACTTAACCAGCAATCCACTCATGCCGATCACGTCGGCATTATTCGCCTCAGCCGCGGCAATAATCTCGTTGATGGTCTGTTTGATTCCAATGTTCACGACGTCGTAGCCATTATTGGTCAAAATAATGTCAACCAGGTTCTTTCCAATGTCGTGGACGTCACCCCGAACGGTTGCCAGAACTATTTTTCCTTTACCGGCCGCTTCGCTTTTCTCCATGAATGGTTCGAGAAGTGCAACCGCAGATTTCATAACTTCGGCGGATTGCAGAACGAATGGCAGCTGCATCTCGCCACTTGCAAATCTTTGCCCAACAACTTGCATACCCGCCAGCAAGAAATCATTAATAATGTCAAGTGGCTTATTGCCATCGGCACGCGCGGCTTCTAGGTCAGCCTCGAGACCCTTAGATTCACCGTCGATGATTCGACGCTTCAGTCGCTCGGTAACAGTCAGGGCAGCAAGCTCGGCAGCACGCGCATCTCTAAGTGAAGAAGAGTCGACGCCCGCGAAAAGATCGAGCATCGCGGAGAGCGGATCGTAGGTTAGGTTTCCCGCCTCGTCGTATTCGCGACGGTCATAAATTAGATCGAGCGCAACCTTTAGTCGATCCTCCGGAATTGAAGCGAGCGGGACGATCTTTGCGGCGTCGATAATGGCTGAATCCAGTCCCGCTTCGCTCGCCTCGTGAAGGAAGACTGAGTTCAACACACTTCGTGCCGCTGGGTTTAGACCAAACGAAACATTAGAAACACCGAGTGTGGTGTGAATACCTGGGTACTTTGTGGTGATTTCCCTGATTGCAGCGATGGTCTCGATGGCATCTCTGCGGGTTTCTTCCTGCCCGGTAGCGATAGGAAATGTCAGGGCGTCAACGATGATGTCTTGGACTCTCATGCCCCACTGCGAGACCAAAGTATCTACCAATCGAGATGCGATTCGAACCTTGTCTGCTTGGGTTCGAGCCTGACCCTGCTCGTCGATTGTCAGTGCCACGACCGCGGTGCCATGCTCTTTGACTAGCGGCATGATTCTGGCAAACCTGGAATTTGGACCTTCGCCGTCTTCGAAGTTCACGGAGTTGACAACAGGTCTTCCACCAATTAGTTCAAGTCCTGCCTTGATTACCTGCGGCTCGGTTGAATCAATTACCAGTGGCAGTGTTGAAGCACTCGCGAGCTTTGAAACAAGAGTTTGAACATCAGCGACACCGTCGCGACCAACGTAGTCAACACAGACGTCTAGTAGGTGTGCGCCATCGCGAACCTGTTTTCTTGCAATCTCGAGACAGTCATCCCAACGACCCTCAAGCATTGCTTCACGAAAAGCCTTGGAGCCATTTGCATTGGTGCGTTCACCAATTGCTAGGTAGGTATTGTCCTGAGTCAGTGGCACATGCTGGTAGAGCGATGCAACTCCGGGCTCAATTTCAATTTTGCGATTCGGTAGTGGCTTTGAACCAAGTCGATCAACCACGGCCTTGAGGTGCGCAGGGGTAGTTCCACAGCAGCCACCGACCAGGGCAATTCCAAACTCGCGAACAAATTGTTCGTGAGCAACGGCAAGCTCATCTGGTGAAAGCGGGTAGTAGGCACCATCGGAGGTCAGCACTGGAAGTCCCGCGTTTGGCATCACCATGACCGGAATTCTGGAGTGCTTCGAGAGCTGTCGAAGGTGCTCACTCATTTCGGTTGGACCGGTTGCGCAGTTCAAACCGATCATGTCAATACCCAGTGGTTCAAGTGCCGTGAGTGCCGCACCAATTTCCGAACCCATCAACATGGTTCCGGTGGTCTCCACGGTAACTTCAACAAAGATTGGAAGTCGAACGCCGGTTTCCAGTATCGCTAGCCGACAGCCATTGATTGCAGCCTTGGTCTGCAGTAGGTCCTGAGAAGTTTCGACCATAAAGGCGTCGGCACCGCCTTGAATTAGACCCTTGGCTTGCTCGGCGAAGGTGAGCTTTAGGTTTTCGTAAGTGGTGTGACCGAGGCTTGGAAGCTTTGTGCCTGGGCCCATCGAACCCAAGACCCACCTCGGTTTTGAATCCCGGGCAGTGAATTCGTTGGCGCTCTGGCGGGCGATCTTGGCGCCAGCCGCCGCAAGTTCCTCGATGCGATTTTCGATTCCGTAATCAGAAAGGTTCGACCAGTTAGCACCGAAGGTGTTGGTTTCAACGCAGTCGATTCCGGTCTCGAAATAGGCGTCGTGCACACTCTTCACAATGTCGGGTCGAGTGACGTTAAGAATCTCGTTACAACCCTCTAGGTTTTGGAAATCTTCTAGGGTTGGCTTTTTTTCCTGGAGCATCGTGCCCATGGCACCATCAGCGATCACTACCCGAGTCGCAAGCGCATCCATTAGCGCTTGAGAGTGCTTCGCAAACGGCAGCTTTGAGATTTTGTGCATTAGCGCAAACCTGCCTGTTCTAAAACCTGCAGCACGGTCTGGTGCTGATTGAAAGCGTAGAGGTGAACACCCGGTGCACCCGCTTCCACCAATTCTCGCGCCAAGGAAGCTGCCCAGCTCACACCGGCTGCGGTAGCGGCTTCTTTGGAATCGGTCGCCAGTGCCTTCGAAAGAGCCTCTGGGTTCTGCTCTCCAGTAAGTTCCAAGACCCTTCTTAGTCGCTGCGTTGAAGTTACGGGCATGATCCCTGGAAGAATCGGAATGGTTACACCCGCTTTTCTTGCGAGGGATACAAAGTTTAGATATT
>JBEEIU010000037.1:0-6178 GCA_041169705.1 Actinomycetota bacterium | reverse complement strand
TTGGAATGTTTGTTGATAACAACGCTCCAGTGGCTTGGCGTGGACCAATGCTGCACCGCGCAATCGAGCAATTCTTAACCGATGTCTATTGGGGGGCGCTGGATTACCTCTTGGTGGATCTGCCACCGGGAACCGGGGACATCGCAATCAGTCTTGGGCAACTGCTTCCAGGGGCCAAATCTTTGGTGGTGACTACACCACAGGCAGCTGCTGCCACTGTTGCGGTCCGAAGCGGAGCAATCGGACTGCAGACCGGAGGAGAGATTCTCGGCGTTGTCGAGAACATGGCATATCTCGAAACAGGAGAAGGCCGAATGGAGATATTTGGCTCCGGAGGCGGGGCAGCAATTGCCGAAGTCTTGCAGGAGCAGTCTGGCAAGCCAGTTGAGGTTTTGGCCGCTATTCCAATAGACCAGGCCCTCAGAATTGGGAGCGACGAGGGGTCTCCTGCCGTTTTGGCGTCCAATCCCGGTCCTGCCGCCCGGGAGATCCTTGCCCTGGCCCAGAAAATTAGCGAAATACCCAGGGGGCTAATCGGGAAACCTTTGGGTCTCAAGCCTGTTTAGATTAAGCATGGCAAACATTGATGTTCTTGACCCGCTGACCGGTTCCCCACTCCACCAGATTCAGGCTATGACCGCTTCTGATGTCGAGCGTCACTTCGAAATTGGAAGGGTCGCCCAGAGGAAGTGGGCAAAGTTATCGGTGAAGGACCGCTGCAAAATTGCATTCCGACTGCACGACATTTTGCTAGCGAAGCAGGATCAAGTCATGGACCTGCTGCAAAAGGAGACTGGAAAGTCTCGCTCTCATGCATTCGAAGAAATTGCCGGGGCACTTGGTGCAATTCGTTACTACGCCAAGGTTTCTCCAAAAGCTCTAAAGCGAACCAAGGCCAAGGGTGGAGTCCCAGGACTTATTTCTACTTATGTTGACCGAGTGCCCGTTGGTGTAGTCGGTGTAATCACCCCGTGGAATTACCCACTGGCCTTGACCATGATGGATGTCGTTCCCGCGTTGCTGGCAGGAAATGCGGTCGTGCAAAAAGCCGATAACCAAACAGCGCTCACTACAAAGCTCGCAGCCGAACTTGCTCACGAAGCAGGTTTTCCAAAGGAGCTTTGGCAAGTAGTTCATGGCGATGCGCAAGAAGTTGGAAACGCAGTAACCGACAACGCCGACTACGTAGCTTTCACTGGCTCAACAAAAACCGGTCGACTAGTTGCCGAGCGGGCAGCCAAGCGCTTGATCGGCTACTCGCTCGAACTCGGTGGCAAGAACCCAATGATTATTCTTCCCGGCACCGATGTTCGCGAAGCCGCAAGGCAAACCATTGCTGGCGCATTTGGTAATGCCGGTCAGCTTTGCGTTTCAATCGAGCGCGTCTACGTTCCTAAATACCTGGAACAAGATTTCACTGCGGAGCTAAAGAGACAGGTCGAAGATCTCAAGATTGGTACATCTGAGAATTTCGAACATGACTTAGGTTCACTAAGCTCTGCAGCCCAGTTGCGCAGAGTCGCCGACACGGTGACCGAAGCAGTTCGAGAAGGTTCCGAATTGGTCATCGGGGGAACTCCACTTCCCGATATCGGCCCCAACTTCTACGCGCCAACTGTTCTGGCGAATATTCCTAAAGATGCAAGGGTTCTAAGTGACGAAGTATTTGGTCCGGTTGTAGCGGTGGTTGGCTACACAAGCCTCGAGGAAGCAATCGAGCTTGCAAATGACACCGAGTACGGACTAAACGCGTCGGTAATTGGTGATGCGACTCAGGCCCTAAGTGTTGCTTCGAACCTTATGGCAGGATCAGTTAACATCAACGAGGGTTATCGAGCCTCGATGGCATCATTGGACGCTCCAATGGGCGGAATGAAGCAGTCTGGAATGGGTAGACGAAGCGGTATTGGTGGACTTACTCGCTACACAGAAATCAGAACAATTGGAATTGCTAAACGAGGACCACTGAAATTACCAACGCGTGCCTCAGAGTATGTCCGCATGGCACCAATGATGAACTTGATGGCAAAACTTTTGAAGCGAATCTAAGTAGATTCCGAATCAAAGGGAGCGCTCTCGCCCTTCGCTAGGGGCTTTTGTGGAACTGGTTGATTCAGTTTCTGAGCGGCGTTGGTCCTAGGCATCTCATCCAGAAGTGCTTCCCGAACAATTCGCCTTGGGTCATACTGACGCGGATCGAGCTTTCGCCAATCCAAATCTTCGAAGCCCTCACCGAGTTCGGATTTCATTTGACTCTGCGCGTTATCGACCATGCGCTTGAGGCTCTTGACCCACTGGGCTAATTGCTGTGCATAGCGCGGCAAGCGCTCGGGACCCAAAACAATCACGGCCAAGACCGCAAGGATCAGCAGCTTTTCCGCACTCAGTCCAAACACTGAATAAGGTTACAAGCGCCAACCGCTGATTTGGGATTCTCAGACCTAAGCTATTGCTCAATATGATCGACAAAATTGCCAGCTGGAAGTTCGCCGAGGAATACGCTCGCGAGTCTGACGCAATTGTCGCTGCCCGCCGCAGGGCTAACGAACTGGGCGTGGAGGCAATAACCCCCGCCACCGGACAACAGTTGGCCTTTTTAGCGACCGCGCTTGGAGCCAAGAGCATAGTTGAGGTTGGCACGGGAGCTGGAGTATCGGGGCTTTGGTTACTGAGCGGTTCAAAAAACAGTGTTCTCACCACCATCGATTCGGAACCGGAATTTCAAAATGCGGCACGAGAGAGCTTCAAAGCGGCTGGAATTCCCGCTACTCGCATGCGAGTTATCTCTGGTAAGGCCAGCGAGGTGCTGGCAAATATGGCTGAGAGTGCTTACGACTTAGTTTTTGTGGATATTGACCCAATTAACATCGAGACCACCGTGGCAAAGGCCCTGGGTCTGATTCGGCCGGGTGGAGTTTTGGCGATTGCTCACTCGCTGTGGCGAGATAGAGTCCCTAATCCAACGCTTCGCGATGATGAAACATCTTCTCTGCGCGCAGTTATGAGGAATTTCTTGGAATTAGAGGATTACGTTTCAACCGTTTCGATGGTTGGGGATGGACTACTGCTAGTTGCGAAAAGGGCCTAGCGCTACTTCTTGATAACGCCGGCTAGGACTTTGTGAAGTTCTTTCGCCTCAGTTTCATTTACCGAAACAACTAGGCGGCCGCCACCCTCCAGAGGAACGCGCAAAACAATAAGTCCGCGAGGCTCGCGCTCTGCTTCCATTGGCCCGTCTCCGGTGCGAGGCTTCATAGCTGCCATGGGAAACTCCTCAAAACTTGGGGGTGAAGCCACAATTATCCCAAATTTTGGGACTAGACGCTAGTTGAGGCCGGTCAACCAGGCCCGCAACCCCTTCTCGCAATCAAACAAATGCCCCACCGGGACGTTTTCATTGTCCGCGTGGGCCAGATTTGGGTCGCCCGGACCGTAGTTGACGGCAGGGACTCCAAGGCCTGAAAACCTTGCCACGTCAGTCCAGCCGTATTTAGGCTTCGGGGTCCCCTTCGTGGCGGCCAAGAATTCCTGGGCCTGCGGAAGGTCTAACCCTGGCCTGGCACCCTCGGCTAGGTCTGTGACACTTAGGTCGAAACCCTCAAAAAGTTCCCTTAGGTGAGCGGTGGCCTCTGCCCCGCTGCGAGAGGGGGCGAAGCGGAAATTCACAGTTAGTTTTGCCTGATCTGGAATCACGTTGGTTGCAACGCCGCCTGAAACCAGGACAGCATTCAGACTCTCGCGATATTCCAACCCATCAACCGAGATGGTTTGTGGTTCGTAAGTTTTTAGGATTTCTAGGGCTGGTGCCAGATCGTGAATGGCGTTGTGTCCCATCCATGGTCTTGCGGAGTGAGCGGCTTTCCCCTTGGTCGTGATTTCGACTCGCATTGTTCCGTTGCAGCCGCCCTCTACCAGGGCACTGGTGGGCTCGCACAGCACTGCGAAGTCACCCTTTAGAAGTTCGGGATGCTGCCTCGAGATTCTGCCTAACCCGTTGAGGTCTGAAGCCACTTCCTCGTTGTCATAGAAAATCCAAGTTATGTCGTATTTGGGAGAAACCAATTCGCTTGCAAGCTTTAGCATCACTGCGATGCCAGCCTTCATGTCCACGGCACCGCGTCCGAAGATAACCTGTTCCCGCTCAAAGTGCATGAGTTTTGAAGGTAGATTCCCGGCCACTGGGACTGTGTCGAGGTGGCCAGCTATCAATACCCGGCTGGCACGTCCCAGATTGGTCATCGCAATAACTGCATTTCCCTCTCGCACCAAACGGAGGTGTTCGAAAGGCTTCAAGGCATCGAATACTGCGGTTGCGATCTGCTCTTCATTGCCCGAGACCGACTCAATGTCAATGAGCGCCTGAGTAAGTTCACTCAGGCCCTGGGAAAGATCTATTTGAGTCACATCAAGAGGGTAGCGGTATTCTGGTCCGGATGAGCGAAACATACCTAGATGAAAAAGCATGGGGCCACGGGCTCGCAACCGTAGCGGAAGATGGCAGCCTGCTGGATGTTTGGTACCCAGAGCCACAGCTTGGGTCTGCTCCAACCTCGGATTTGCAGTGGTTCTCGCCACGCGAACTCGACTCACTCGTCAAAGAAGACGCGGTTCGCAAAGTAAGAACTCAAGTTATTAGAACCGAGATTGATCTTTCGCTTCCAGTCACTTCGACTGCAGATGCTTACCTAAGACTTCACTTACTGAGTCACCTGGTAGTAAAGCCAAACTCAATCAATCTCGAGGGTCTGATTCCAAATCTTCCAATTGTCGCATTCACAAACCGCGGTCCAATGGCACTAGATGAATACCAAGCCAGACAAATTGAACTTAGGTCCCACGGCATAGTCGCTCTAGCAATCGATAAGTTCCCGAGACTTACTGACTACGTGGTCCCAGACCGAGTGAGAATTGCCGACACCTCACGAGTTCGCTTAGGTGCTCACCTGTCCCCTGGAACCACAGTGATGCACGAGGGTTTTGTAAATTTCAATGCGGGAACTCTTGGCGCTTCAATGGTGGAGGGCAGAATTTCCCAGGGTGTTGTTGTTGGAGATGGTTCGGACATCGGCGGTGGAGCATCGATTATGGGAACCCTGTCCGGTGGCGGCAAACACAAGGTCTCAATTGGAAAACGTGCCCTGTTGGGAGCTAACTCCGGAATTGGAATTTCAATCGGAGATGACTCGGTTGTCGAAGCCGGTCTCTACGTAACCGCCGGAACCAAAGTGACTTTGATGCTTGGGGACAGAAAGCAGAATGTGAAGGCCGCCGAACTCTCAGGGATACCTGGCTTACTATTCAGAAGAAACTCCCTTACGGGTGCCGTTGAAGCCATCGCCCGCGAAGGGGTAGGCATAGAGCTCAACTCGCAGCTGCACTAACTGGAGACTGAATCCCAGCCTTTGGGCTCCAAAATCGCATCATCGAGAAAAACCTTTGCACCGCCACTGGCGGTAACCTCGCCAATCACTTTGAAGCCCGCAGGTAGTTTCGCGTCTTTTGGAAAAGTCGCCAACAGGGCGTGATCTTCGCCGCCGAATAGCACCCAATCAATCTCGCTCGCATTAGCGCCCCTGGCGGTGATGGACTGCGCCACCTGCTCTAGAACCGCGTAGTAACCCAAGAGCGCGTTGGAGCGCAGACTAATAGTGACATCCGAAGCGACCGCAATTCGATTGCAGTCTTTTGCTAGCGAATCCGAAACATCAAGCATTGAAGTGGCGCCTGCAAGCGAAGCTAAAACACCAAGTGCAATCGGTGGATTGGGCTTGAGTTGCACTGCGGTGATTTCTGGGTAAACATCTTTCAAGCCCAAGTCAGAATTCTGCAGCATTGCAAGTCCTGCGGCCGCTCTCCCAAGCGTTCCCGCAATCGCAACTACATCCCCGTTTTGTGCACCGGAGCGCAATACAGGAGTGCGTCCCTCCAGTTGGCCATGCGCGGTAACAGCAATTGTGATTGTCTCACCCAGTGCCAGGTCTCCCCCGACCACGCCGCAACCCGGAGCAAGTTCATCACATGCTGATTGCAATCCCCTTGCAAAATCCTCCAGCCAATCAATCTTTGTTTGCTTAGAAACCACAAGGGCGACAACTAAAGCGGTTGGTTCTGCTCCCATAGCAGCTACATCTGCAAGGTTGGTTGCGGCAGCTTTCCAACCCAAATCAAATCCGGTTGA
>JBEEIU010000036.1:0-3991 GCA_041169705.1 Actinomycetota bacterium | reverse complement strand
CGAAGATGGAAACGTAGACGTTGCAGATCTAAAGGCAAAGATTTCTGAAACTGGAGACAAGCTTTCCGCCTTGATGATTACTTACCCGTCTACTCACGGTGTTTACGAAGAGGCTGTCGTTGAAATCTGTGACCTCGTGCACGCAGCCGGCGGTCAGGTTTACATCGATGGTGCTAACACCAACGCTGTAGTTGGATACTCAAAGTTTGGTGAGTTTGGTGGAGATGTATCGCACCTGAACCTGCACAAAACCTTCTGCATCCCTCACGGTGGCGGTGGCCCAGGAGTTGGTCCTGTTGCGGCAAAGAGCCACCTGGCAGCATTCCTTCCAGGCCACATCAAGGCTCAAATGCAACTGCCAAACTACGGTCCCGTTTCAGCCGCTCCATTTGGATCGCCAAGCATCCTTCCAATCTCATGGGCATACATCCAGATGATGGGTAACGAAGGTTTGATGGATGCAACTGCGGTCGCGGTGCTGAGTGCAAACTACGTAGCTAAGAAACTGTCATCTGCTTACCCACTGCTCTACACCGGAAATCACGGGTTGGTAGCGCACGAAGCAATCATTGACATTCGTCCGCTTCAGAAAGATGCAGGCATCGGAAACGATGACATCGCAAAGCGACTGGTTGACTATGGCTTCCACGCACCAACGATGAGCTTCCCGGTCGCTGGAACACTAATGATTGAGCCAACCGAGTCAGAACCGCTTGAAGAGCTAGATCGCTTTATTGCAGCAATGCTTGCAATTCGTGCGGAGGCACAGAAGGTTCAGGACGGTGTTTGGCCGGCAGATGACAACCCGCTTGTAAATGCTCCACACACAGCTGCTCACTTGGCATCGGAATGGAATCACCCTTACTCGAGAGAAGAAGCGGTGTTCCCGAACGAGAGTCAAAAGCGGAGCAAGTACTGGCCACCGGTTAGACGTATTGATGGTGCGTTCGGTGACAGGAACCTCACTTGCACCTGCCCACCAATTGAGGCGTTCGCAAAAAACTAGTCGCGCAGTGAATCTACCCAGCGCTTAGCAGCTTCGTAGTCATTGTTTGCGTTGTTTCCATCGTGAACTGATTCACTCTTGTCTGCGCGCGGATATGAGCCTAGGTAAATTACTTTTGGACTGAAGCGGTGCAGGCCCATCAGGGATTCGGCAATAGCTTCATCTGCTACGTGGCCTTGGACATCAATATTGAAACGGTATCTTCCAAAACGATCGCCGACTGGTCGAGATTCGATACGACTTAGGTTCACACCTCTTGCCGCGAATTGCTCAAGCATCTCCAGGAGAGCACCCGGTCTGTCGTCTGGAAGTTCGACAACCAAAGAAGTTTTGTCAGAACCGGTTTTCTTCGGTGGCTTTCCGCTTCTTCCGACTTCTATGAACCTGGTTTGAGCCTCAGGGTTTTCACCAATGTTCTCCGAAATAACCTCGAGTCCGTAAAGCTCTTGAACCCCTGGCCCTGCGATTGTTGCATCGGCTAACTTGTCTTCAGAGATGCTCTTCGCTGCTGCTGCGGTCGAGGCGGCAGGGATGTGGCTGTGGCCAGGAAGTTTCGCAGAAAGCCACTTCCTGGTCTGGGCATATGCCACAGGATGGGTGAGAACTGTCTTTATGTCAGTGAGCTTTGTGCCGGGACGAACCAAAAGATTGAAGGTGACTGGGACTAAATACTCCCCGAAGATCTGCACCCCTGCGGTGTTGGTCAGGGCATCCGAGGTGGCAGAGACTCCGCCCTCGATTGAGTTTTCGATTGGCACCACGGCCCGGTCAACTTTGCCGGAAACCACCGCATCTAAGGCCTCGGTTACCGAAGCCATGGCTACCAGTTCGGCGCTATCGGCACCGGGTAGTTGCTTGGCGGCAAGCTCGGTAAAGGTGCCACGAGGCCCCAGGTAGGCAATTTTGGTTCCGGACATGCATTTAGATTAGGGGGTTCTTGGCAATAACATCACTAGTTATGAGTAGTGAAAAGGCCGTGGGAGCCCTTCGTTTGGTCCTGAAAACCGGTGCATTGGTCTTTGGTCTCAGTGCAGTCATCTTGGCTCTGCTGCCACGCTTCTTCACAGATTTGCTCGGTCTTCCTGGGTCGTTGGAGCTTGACTGGGCAATGCGAATGATTGGAATCACCCTGGTTGCTCTCGCGGGGAACATGTATGGGGTTTCAATTAGAGGGGCTGAGCGGGCGGTTCTTTTCTCGGCACGAGTTATGCAGTTTTCCGCTGGTGGGCTTGGGGTTCTCACTCTTTTGATTCCAGCGACAATCAACTGGTTTGTAACGCTTTATGCATTTGTGGGCTTTGGCTTCAGCGCTTGCTACACAATTTTCTTACTCATGGTGAAGAGGAAATAAATGCACGAGCGCGCGGGAAAGCCAGCACTTGCTAGCGACTTGGTAGATCTTGAAAAACTAACGTCGGCCTACTTCAGTGAAAAACCTGATGTAAGTGTTGCGGAACAGAAAGTCGCTTTCGGAACTTCTGGTCACCGCGGAAGTTCATTGAATGTTTCGTTTAACGAAAACCACATTTTGGCGATTACTCAAGCAATAGCCGAATACAGAATCACGCAGGGAATCTCCGGTCCAATGTATGTTGGTCGCGATACTCACGCACTTTCTGAACCCGCACAGATTTCGGTTCTAGAAGTCTTGGCGGGAAACTCAATAACCGCACTGGTCGATTCAAACGATGGCTATGTCCCTACCCCTGCAGTTTCGGTCGCAATCATTGAACATAATCGCGGATTGCCAGTGGGTTCGCCGAGCATGGCAGATGGAATTGTGATCACTCCGAGTCACAACCCGCCCCAAGACGGCGGTATCAAATACAACCCGCCTCACGGAGGTCCAGCGGACACCGATGCAACTGGCTGGATTGCAAAGCGTGCAAACGAAATCATTGCCGGTGGCATGCAGGGGGTTAGACGAGCGAATCCGAAGCCAGAGAAATTTGACTTCCGTAACCACTATGTAACTTCTCTGGATCAGGTGTTAAACCTAAAGGCCATCAAGGATGCAGATATAAGAATTGGTGCCGACCCAATGGGCGGTGCGTCGGTTGACTACTGGGGTCTAATTGGGGAAGTTTATGGACTGAACCTAAAGGTGATTAATCCCAAGGTTGACTACCAGTTTGGCTTCATGACACTGGATTGGGACGGAAAGATCCGGATGGATTGCTCGTCGCCATACTCGATGGCGTCACTGATTGAGAATCGAACTTCGTTCGATATATCTACCGGTAACGATGCAGATGCGGACCGTCACGGTATTGTCACCGCAGACTCTGGTCTGATGAACCCCAACCACTTCCTTGCTGTGTCAATTGATTATCTATATCGCTCACGTGAAGGTTGGGACCCTCAGGCAGCAGTAGGAAAGACCATGGTTTCCTCTTCAATGATTGACCGGGTCGTAGCCGACCTAGGTCGCAAACTAATTGAGGTTCCGGTTGGCTTTAAGTGGTTTGTTCCCGGCCTCACCGATGGCTCTGTTGGTTTTGGTGGAGAGGAGTCAGCGGGTGCTTCTTTCCTAAAGCTCAATGGAAGCTCCTGGTCTACCGATAAAGACGGACTGATCATGTGTTTGCTCGCAGCCGAGATTGAAGCGGTATCAGGCGATTCCCCCAGCGAGTACTACGCAAAACTGACTCGGAAGTTTGGCGAGCCTTCTTACAAACGAGTTGATGCTCCAGCAAACCTGGAACAAAAATCAAGACTTTCGAAACTCTCTGAATCCGACGTGAAGGCATCGGAAATTGCAGGGGAGCAAATTACGAAAGTTGAAACTAAGGCCTCCTCCGGGGGTTCTCTTGGCGGAGTAAAAGTATCGACAGCGAATTCTTGGTTTGCTGCTCGCCCTTCTGGAACCGAGAACGTCTACAAAATCTACGGTGAATCTTTTAAGTCAGATGCTCACTTAGCGGAAGTGCTTGCCGATGCTCAGTTGCTTGTAGACGGAGTTATTTCTTCCTCGTAGTATCTCGC
>JBEEIU010000035.1:0-5285 GCA_041169705.1 Actinomycetota bacterium | reverse complement strand
CCCAATGACGAATGAGACTGTGGTTACAGCAAGGGCTCTGACTTTCTTGGCGGCCAAAGCCCCAAAAAAGTCTGCATAGCCATAAGAAAAGGCGGACAGTAAACCAAAAATTATGGTCACTATCCGCCTCCTGGATATGGTGGCTCCGACCGGCGTCGATCCGGTGACCTAACGATTTTCAGTCGTTCGCTCTACCAACTGAGCTACAGAGCCGAAGAGACCGAAATCTCCCCATTTAGGGTTTCCCCTAAAGCGACTCCGACGGGACTTGAACCCGCGACCTCCGCCGTGACAGGGCGGCGCGCTAACCAACTGCGCTACGGAGCCAGAGTGGTGCAAAAGCATCGCCTTGTGACCCCAACGGGATTCGAACCCGTGCCGCCGCCGTGAAAGGGCGGTGTCCTAGGCCACTAAACGATGGGGCCTGAAGTTGGCGACTTCTCAAGCACCGACGGACAAGACTACTTGTTTAGCCGAGTCTTGCGCAACAGGCAGCCAACTTTCAGGAAATACTTGAAGCTTTGGGTTTAAATAAGAGCGGGAGGTGGCCATGAATAAGCGCAAGTTCAGACTTATCGCGATATCTGCGAGCATCGGCCTCACCTTCACAGCCCTCACTCTTCCCCCGGCCTGGGCAGTTCCGGATTACCCGACCGCTGCCGAGGTGGCAGCTGCAAAGCGCAACGTCGAAGCCAAAAAAGCCATGATCAAGCGCATCGAGGCAATCATTGCCGAACAGGAAAAAGAAGCGGCTGCGCTGGGTGCTATAGCAATGGAAAAGAACAAGCAATACACCAAGGCCAAGCAAGCCGTAGATCAAATGCGATCCAAAGTCCAGGGACTTCAAGCTCAAGTTTCTGAAGCAGCAGATGCGGCAGCAACCGCAAAGATTCAACTTGGCCAAATTGCAGCGCGAATGTATCGCGAGGGGACCACGGGAGATCCAACCCTGCAAATTTTCTTTGACCCTAAGTCCGGCGAAGATTTGCTCTACAGATTAGGCGCGCAGGAAATTATTGCTGAGCGAACCGATGCGATTTACCAGGCCTCAATTCAGAAGCAAGCGGAAGCTGAGGCGCTCGCAAATGAACTAGCCGCGGCTCAAGCCGAACTAGAAATTCAAGAAGCTGCCACCAAGAAGATTTATCTTGAAGCAAAGAGCGCACAGGATGCAGCGCTTGCAAAAGTTTCTGAATCCGAAAAAGAAAATCGCACCATGCTTACGCAACTTGCATCTTTGCAGGATCAAGCTGAGGATCTTGAAAGGCAGCGCCGCGAAGGTCTAGCTGCTGAAGCGAGACAGAACGCAATCAAGACTGCTCCTACCGCGCCGGAACTTTATTCGGTGTCAGACCCAAACACCACTTTGGTAGAGCGAGCAATCGCGTATGCATCTGATCAACTCGGTGAGCGTTATGTATTGGGTGGTTCGGGACCGGACATCTGGGACTGCTCCGGAATTACCATGCGTGCTTACCAATCCGCAGGTGTTTATATAGGTTGGCACTCCGCTACTGCGCAATACAACGTGCTAGCGAGCGCGAAGAAATTAGTACCTTTCCAGCAAGCCAAACGCGGCGATTTAATTTGGTGGTCACGAGAACAAGCGTTCTCCGGAGACAAGTATCACGTGGCCATTTACTTGGGTGACGGCATGATGCTTGAAGCACCAAACCCCGCTCGCACGGTGCGCATTGTTCCGGTTAGATACGGTGAACTTTGGCCTTACGCTGGAAGACCAACCGCAGACTAAAAGGCTTCGCCGACCTTTTCGTACATCTTTGCCATTACCCACCAATGGCCGTCAAGTTTCACAAGGTTCAAATAGTCCTGCATAACTCCACCAAACATTTCAAGTTGCACTTTCGCAAGTGCGAGGGTTGGTGAAATCTGATCAACCAAGAGAATCTCATCTCTTCTTGCATTACCCAATTCTTTTGGTGACTTTCGGTTTGCAACCTGATCGCGATATATCGCGTAGGGCCTCAGAACTAGTTCTCCACCCTGACCCGAATAGAGACAGCAGTCTTTGTGAAAGACCTTGTCAAAGAGCTCCATGTCTTGAGCATGAATGACTTCAAAATAGTCATCCAGCAACTTGATGATTCCAAGGTCAATAGAAGAAGTATCCATGGCCAGAATCTACACCTCGGATTTAGCTAGTGCTTGTAGCGCTCTTGTGCTTCCTTGATTAGCTTCTCGGCAACATCTTTTCCTTGCCAAGAACCCACCTTTACCCATTTACCTGGTTCTAGGTCTTTGTAGTGTGCGAAGAAGTGCTCGAGTTCATTCTTGGTCTGTTCGGGAACATCATTGATGTCTTGAATGTGGGCCCAGCGTGGATCCTTGTAAGGAACGCACAGCACCTTCTCATCAATCCCACCGTCGTCCTCCATTGGCAAAACTCCAACCGGACGCACCTTTACCCCCACGCCAGGAAACACCGGGAATTCCAAGAGCACGAGAGCATCAAGTGGATCTCCATCGCCACCCAAAGTGTTTTCAAAGAAGCCGTAGTCAACTGGGTAGACAAATGGAGTGAACAGCACGCGGTCTAGAAAGACTCGGCCAGACTCGTGGTCAACTTCGTATTTGTTGCGGCTACCGCGAGGGATCTCAATAATTGCGTCGTACGACAAGGCTTCTCCTACATAAGCTGATTAGCGAAAAGATTACCGAATCGAGCGAGCATGACAGACCGACCGCGGCTAACCCCGCAGATGGCTGATGTCCGTCGCGCGGTTCGAGAGACCCTCGCCTCGCTGAATCTTGGTCCCAATGAATTGGTTCTGGCCGCGGTTTCAGGTGGCGGAGACTCGCTGGCATTGGCTGCAGCCCTCGCATTCGAAGCCCCTCGACTAAATCTCAGAGCCGGAGCAGTGGTGGTGGACCACCAGTTGCAGAGCGGTTCTGAGGAGGTGGCTGCCCGGGCCGTAAAGACCTTGACCGAACTTGGTTTGGAGCCGGTGGAAATGCGCAAGGTTGAGGTGCAGAATTCAGGCCTAGGACTTGAAGGTTCAGCCAGAGAGGCCCGCTACCAGGCCCTCGAGGAGGCACGAAACCAACTTGCTGCGTCCTGGGTCTTGCTCGGGCACAACCTAGAAGACCAGGCAGAGTCTGTATTACTGGGTCTAACTCGGGGCTCTGGGCTGAAATCAATCGCTGGAATGGAGCGGGTAGACCGTGAGCGCAGACTGGTAAGGCCGCTGCTGGGTATTTCTAGAGCGGAGCTGCGACAGGCCTGCCAGGACCAGGGCATTGAGTACTGGGACGACCCTCACAACAGCGACCAAAGTTTCAAAAGAGTAAGAATTCGCACCCTCATGGAGACCATGGAGAGCGAGCTAGGACCGGGACTTCCTGCGGCCCTTTCCCGAACCGCTGAGATCGCAGCCGAGAGCGAAGACTTTCTGACAAGCGCCGCGCGTGAGGTCATCGCAAGAGCTAAGGGCAAAGGTTCCGCGAGATCGATTAGCTACGAGGTTTCGGCGCTCGCCGAGTCCCACCCTGCAGTTCGGAATAAGGCGTTGTTTTTGATTGCCCAGAGCGTGGGGGCAAAAGACATTTCTAGAGCTCAGGTGCTTGGGGTTGAAGAGCTGATTTCGAATTGGCACGGGCAGAAAATGGTCCAGCTTTCGGGCATTACAGTAGAGCGGGTAGGCGACCAGCTCGTCTTCAAGTCCACGAAATCTCTAACGCCCGGAGCCTGCTAGTGCATTTGAATCATCCAGACATTAAGTCGGTATTGGTAACCCCTGAACAGATTCAGCAGAAGATTTCCGAAATGGCTAAGAGCATCGATGCGCACTACGCCGAAAAAGACTTGCTCCTAATTGGAGTCCTAAAGGGCGCTGTTCCATTCATGGCAGACCTCTCGCGCGCCATGCAAATTCCAACCACGCAGGATTGGATGGCTGTTTCCTCATACGGCTCGGGAACGGTTTCATCGGGTGTGGTTCGCATTCTCAAAGATTTGGATGCTGATGTGAAGGACAGAAATGTTCTGATTGTCGAGGACATCATTGACTCTGGGCTGACTCTTTCCTGGCTCACAGCCAATCTCAAGGCACGTGGTGCAGCATCAGTAGAGATAGTGACGCTACTTCGCAAGCCGAGCGCTGCGAAAGTGGAAATTGATGTCCGCTGGGTGGGGTTTGATATTCCAAACGAATTCGTAGTTGGTTACGGACTCGACTTCAACGAGCAGTACCGCTCGCTCGATGGAGTCGGCGTCCTCTCTCCAAGTGTTTACAGTTAGGAAAACTTCTTGAGTCAGAATCCTCAGCCGAAAAACGGCTTGAAGAAATTTGTTCGCGGACCATGGTTGTGGATTCTGCTTGCTGTGTCTGTTGTCTTTGTCGGAAGTTCACTTCTAAACACACAGCAGTTTGTCAAAGTCGACACCCAGGTCGGTATAGAAATGATCGAATCCGGCAAGGCAAAGTCTGTTCAGATTTTTGACGGAGATCAAAGAGTCGATGTTGTTCTAAATCAAGAGGATCCAGAGTTTGGTACCCAGGTCCAGTTCTATTTTGTTTCTGGTCGCTCTCAGGCAATCGCGCAATTAGTTTCCGAGGCTTACATCGCAGAGGGTTGGACCGACGAGGTTCCCAGGACTCCTTGGTATCTAGCGCTGCTGGGTTCAATACTTCCGCTGATCATCATCTTGGCGCTGTTCTGGTTCCTCATGGGAGCCATGGGCGGTGGAGGCCGAGGCGTGATGAACTTTGGAAAATCACGCGCCAAGATGGTCAGCAAAGAAACTTCGAAGATTACCTTCGCGGATGTCGCGGGAATCGAAGAGGCGCTCGAAGAACTCTTGGAGATCAAAGACTTCCTGAAGGACCCAAAGAAATTCCAAGCCATGGGAGCAAGAGTGCCAAGAGGCGTATTGCTTTATGGCCCTCCGGGAACCGGAAAGACACTGGTCGCGAAGGCGGTAGCTGGAGAAGCGGGCGTTCCGTTCTTCTCTATTTCGGGTTCAGACTTCGTTGAGATGTTCGTCGGTGTCGGTGCTTCTCGCGTGCGCGATTTGTTCGAGCAGGCAAAGCAGGCAGCCCCAGCAATAATTTTCGTTGACGAAATCGATGCGGTTGGTCGTCACCGTGGAACCGGAATCGGTGGTGGTAACGATGAGCGTGAGCAAACCCTGAACCAACTTCTGGTTGAGATGGATGGCTTTGATACAAACACCAATGTCATTTTGATTGCTGCCACAAACCGTCCGGATGTTTTGGACCCGGCACTATTGCGCCCCGGAAGATTCGACAGACAAATTGGTGTAT
>JBEEIU010000034.1:0-6562 GCA_041169705.1 Actinomycetota bacterium | reverse complement strand
GGCTACCTAGAGCTCTTCATCCTGCACGAATGCTCTAGGCCAAGACTTCTGCAGATATTTCCAACGGTTTACAAGGGCGAACACGTGAAATACAAAGAAGTGGAAATCTTGAAGGTCAAGTCGATTCGAATCGAAAACGACTCATACCCTGTGAGTTGTGACGGCGAGATTATCGGCGAGGCTCCATTTAGTGCCCAGATTCTCCCTTCGGCGCTCGCCGTTTGGGCCTAAGCATTGCCCTCGGAGCGGGTTTTGTGGCATGATTGCGGGGTTGCTTTTCGGCCCCATCGTTTAGCGGCCTAGGACGCTGCCCTCTCACGGCAGTAGCAGGGGTTCAAATCCCCTTGGGGTCACCAATCTCGCTTCTGATGACAAAATCTCAGGAGCGAGATTTTTTATTTCCAGCGCCTCGAGAGTGCGGTTGCAACCACAATCAGCACAACAGGAATAAGTGCTGCCGCATTTAGCCCACCGAAGGTGTAGAGCGCCAGAATGCTTCCGGCAATCGCTCCGCCGAATGCCCCCGATAGGTTCATAAGTGAATCGCTCAGGCCCTGGACTTTAGTCTTCTGTTCCTGGGGTAGCGACTGGGTCAACAGCGCCGCACCCGAGACGGTTGAGGCTGACCAACCTAAGCCCAGCAAGAAAAGGCCGAAGACCACAAGGGTGAAGTCATGTTGCCAAAGCCCTGCAGAGGCCAGCGCTCCGAGGAAGATCAGCTGGCCACCAAGAATTACTTTTCGCGGACCTATCCTGTCCGCGAGAATGCCAAATATTGGGGAGAACGCATACATCCCTGCGATGTGCAGACTGATGGTGAATCCCACTGCCGAAATGTCATGGCCGTGAGTGTTCAGGTGGACAGGGGTCATGGACATCACCGAAACCATCACCATATGGCTCAGCGCGATACTCAAAACCGCAAACCCCGCCACCGGAAATTCCCTAATCACTCGCAGGGCATCCCTGATTGAAGCATTGGTTCGCTTGGGAGGAAGTCCCGCGACTTCCTTGGCAAGCAGTAGCGGATCCGGCCGAAGTCCAAACCAAAAGAACAAGGTCGCTATGAGCTGGGCCAGAATCGTAAACAAAAACGGTCCAGTGAGGTGCGGAAGTCCAATCAGGCCACCCACGAATTCGCCCGGTCCGAAAAGGTTCGGTCCTACGACCGCACCAATAGTGGTTGCCCAGACCACAAATGCCAAGTCTCTAGCTTTCGCAGTTCCGGTGGGAATGTCATTGGCAGCAAACCTTGCCTGCAGCGAAGCTGCCGAGCCTGCACCCAGCAAAAACAGAGCGACCAATTCCAGCGGAAAGAACCTCAAAGCGGCAGCCAAAATCATCAGCGCGGCCCCAGAAATTGCTAGTCCAGCTCCCAATGCCAGGGCAACCCGGCGACCCCTGCGATAGGCCAAATTGGCCAGTGGGATGGCCCAGGTGGCAGTTCCGAGGGTGCTGAAGGTGGCCGCCGCCCCTGACCAGGCAGCAGTTCCGGACAGTTCCGCGGCTAGCAGGGCACCAATTGAAAGTGTTGAACCTAGGCCGAACCCGCCAAACATTTGGCCTAGGGCAAGGACTCGAACGGTGCGCTTTTGCAGCTTTTCCAGCGAAACCTGGTCCAGATTGGCCATCTAGCCAATCTACCCCCAGCGGGTAAACTTGGGGTTCAAGCTTTCCGTGAGGTGATTTTTTGTCTAAGCCCCTGACTCTGGCCGAAAAGCTATGGAATGACCACCTGGTGGTCAAGGGTGAAAATGGCGCTCCGGACCTTTTGTACATCGACCTGCACCTGATTCACGAGGTTACTTCTCCTCAGGCGTTCGACGGTCTTCGAATGGCAGGCAGGGATGTTCGTCGCAAAGACCTCACCATCGCTACCGAGGATCACAACACCCCAACCCTCGACATTCATTTGCCAATTGCGGAGCCAACTTCGCGAGCACAGGTGCAGGCCCTTCGGGACAACACCAAAGAATTCGGAGTTCGGATTCACTCATTGGGGGACAAGAACCAAGGAATTGTTCACGTGGTCGGACCGCAACTTGGTTTGACCATGCCCGGTCTCACAATTGTTTGTGGTGATAGCCACACTTCCACTCACGGTGCATTTGGTTCCCTTGCGATGGGAATTGGAACCAGCGAGGTTGAGCACGTGCTCGCTACGCAAACGCTTCCTCTGAAGCCGTTTAAGACCATGGCTATCAACGTCGAGGGAACTTTGCGCCCTGGAGTCAGTGCGAAAGACATCATCTTGGCGGTAATCGCAAAGATCTCCACCGGTGGAGGGCAGGGTTACGTCCTGGAGTACCGCGGAAGTGCAATTCGTTCACTCTCGATGGAAGGGCGAATGACAATTTGCAACATGTCCATTGAAGCCGGCGCTCGCGCCGGAATGGTTGCTCCAGACGAGACAACATTTGAATACCTAAAGGGAAGACCGCACGCTCCAGAGGGTGCGGATTGGGACGCAGCTCTCGAGTACTGGAAGACGCTCAAGACAGATGAGGGTGCAGAGTTTGACGCTGAGGTTTTCATTGACGCCGACACTCTCGATCCGTTTGTGACTTGGGGCACTAACCCCGGGCAAGGTGTTTCGCTACTTGATTCTGTACCAGATCCAAATGAAATTTCAGATCCGAACGAGCGTGCTGCAGCCGAACGTGCCCTGGAATACATGGACCTCAAACCCGGCACCAAGATGAAAGACATCGCGGTCAACACAGTCTTCTTGGGTTCCTGCACTAACGCGCGAATTGAGGACCTTAGAACTGCAGCCGAAATCATCAAGGGCAAGCAAAAAGCTGAAGGCGTTCGCATGATGGTTGTTCCGGGCTCACAAAAAGTTCGATTACAGGCGGAGGCCGAAGGCCTAGACAAGATATTTAAAGATTTTGGAGCGGAGTGGCGCTTTGCCGGTTGCTCGATGTGTCTTGGTATGAATCCTGATCAGCTTGCACCAGGTGAGCGAGCAGCATCAACATCAAACCGAAACTTCGAGGGACGCCAGGGCAAGGGCGCGAGAACTCACCTGGTATCTCCGATTGTGGCCGCCGCTACCGCGATACGTGGAACACTCTCTTCGCCTGCAGACTTGGAGAACTAATGGAGAAGATCACAGTTTTTCAAGGGATTGCCGCGCCACTAAAGCGAAGCAATGTTGACACCGACCAGATCATTCCGGCGGTTTATCTGAAGCGAATTACTAAGACTGGTTTCGAAGATGGCTTGTTCGCCAACTGGCGTTCTCAAGAACCTGATTTTGTCTTAAATCAGGACACTTACAAAAATGCCCAAGTGCTAATTGCCGGTCCTGATTTTGGAACAGGTTCTTCCCGAGAGCACGCGGTGTGGGCACTTCGAGACTTTGGATTCAAGGCAGTTTTCTCGGCGAAGTTCGCTGATATCTTCCGCGGTAACTCCGGCAAACAAGGACTTGTGACCGGGGTAATTTCCGAGGCGGACACTAAAGCGCTATGGAGCGAAATTGAAGCAAACCCTGGGGTTGAAGCCAAGGTGGATCTTCCAAATCAGATGCTGAGCCTGGGCAGCCTAAGCGTCCCATTTGAGATTGATGAATACACTAAGTGGCGTCTGATGGAGGGACTGGATGACATTGGCATCACCCTTCAAAACGAAGCCGCAATCGCCGCCTATGAAGCAAAGCGCGAAACTTGGAAGCCCAAGACTTTGCCGGCCAAGGGAGTCTAAGTGAGCCAAATCACAATCCATGGCGGTAAGCCCCTGACCGGTTCCATTGAACTGAAGGGCGCGAAGAACCTGGTAACTAAGGCCATGGTTGCCGCGCTCCTGGGGGAGACACCAAGCGTGCTGCGAGATGTTCCCCACATTTCCGATGTCGAAGTCGTCTCAAGACTTTTGCAATTGCATGGCGTGAACATAGATCACGATCCCATCACCGGCGACATGCACATGGATCCATCGAATGTTGAGCAAGCTCGCATGGTTGATATAGATGCGCACGCTGGCTCCTCCAGAATTCCAATCTTGTTTTGTGGACCACTTCTACACCGCCTTGGAGAAGCTTTCATTCCAGGTCTAGGTGGCTGCGAAATTGGTAATCGACCGGTTGACTTCCACTTCGATGTGCTGCGCAGTTTTGGTGCTGTCATTGAGAAACTTCCAACCGGAACAAGACTCAGTGCTCCAGAGGGACTGAAGGGCGCAAAAATTAATTTGCCATACCCTTCGGTCGGTGCCACCGAGCAGGTGCTGCTTTCAGCAACAACCGCCGATGGACTAACCGAACTTTCTGGCGCTGCAATTGAACCTGAAATTATTGACCTGATTGCAATTTTGCAGAAGATGGGTGCAATCATCTCGGTCGATACAGATCGAGTAATCCGCATCGAGGGTGTAAAGAAACTGCACGGCTATAACCACCGCGCGATTCCGGACCGCAACGAGGCTGCTAGCTGGGCAGCTGCAGCTCTAGCGACTCAGGGCGACATCTTCGTTGGTGGCGCAAATCAGGTAGACATGATGACTTTCTTGAACGTGTTCAGAAAAGTTGGTGGCGCATTTGATGTGCTGCAAAACGGTATTCGTTTTTACCATCCAGGAACTGATCTGAATCCTGTAGTAATTGAGACCGACGTCCACCCAGGATTTATGACTGACTGGCAGCAACCACTAGTGGTTGCGATGACCCAGGCTCAGGGACTTTCAATCGTGCACGAGACTGTGTATGAGAATCGTTTTGGCTTCACGGAAGCATTGAACGCCATGGGTGCCCAGATTCAGATTTATCGCGAATGCCTGGGAGGCACACCATGTCGCTTTGGTCAGCGGAACTTCTACCACTCGGCAGTAATTTCCGGACCGACTCCGCTTGTTGGTGCTGATATTCGAGTACCAGACCTGCGCGGTGGATTTAGTCACGTGGTTGCCGCCCTCGCTGCAACGGGAACATCCAACGTGAGCAATATTCAATTGATCTCCCGAGGCTACGAAAAGTTCTTGGAAAAGCTTGATGCACTGGGTGCAGATTTTGAGTTCGAGGCCTAATTGTCGACAAAGGACAAAGGGCCACTAAAACTCCCGAAGGTTCCTAAGCGGGAATTGACACTCCTGCTAAGGATTGTCGCCGGGCTCCTCGCGCCAATTCTGAGACTGGTTATGAACGTGAAGACCACCGGTCAAGAGAATCTTCCGAAGAGTGGCCCTTACATTCTGGTTTCAAATCACATGAGCATGGTTGACCCGCTTGTGGTCGCCTATACGGTTTTTGTGCACCTCAAGCGTGCCCCGCACTACATGGCTAAAGAGGGTCTGTTTAGGGTCCCCATCTTTGGCTGGCTTATCACCAAGCTAGGACAGATTCCGGTCTATCGTTCGGGTAGAAGCAATGAGGAGACCCTAAAGGCCGCGAAAAACTTTCTAGACAACGGACACACCCTGCAGATTTTCCCCGAGGGAACCCTCACGAGAGACCCAGAGATGTGGCCGATGCGTGGACGTTCGGGGGCCATTAGGTTAGCGATCGAGACAGGTGTTCCAGTTTTCCCCGTTGGTCACTGGGGCGATCAGAAAATTATGGGTAACTACGAGAGCGTGCTTCGGCCAAACCCGTTTCAGCGAGTTGATGTGGTGATTGGTAAAGAGATAAATCTCGATAAGTATCGAAACATTCAGCTAACCCCAGAATTACTTAAAGAAGCGTCAAACTTAGTCATGAACGAAATCACAAAGATTGTCGCTGACCTGCGTAAAGAAGCCCCACCAAAAGAACTTTGGGATCCGGCCGTTGCGGGTCAGCCAACCGTGGGTAACTTTAGGAAGAAGAAATGACCAAGGTTGTCGTGATGGGTGCTGGTTCCTGGGGAACCACAATCGCAAAAGTTATTGCCGACGGCGGAACTGAGGTCGTGCTTTGGGCAAGAAGAAAAGATGTTGCCGAGGAAATTGTCGAGACGCGCAGAAACAGCGATTATTTGCCCGGGATTAATCTTCCCAAACGCATAAAGCCAACTGCCGACCTGGGCGCAGCACTTAGGGGCGCTACGCAGATATACCTCGCGGTGCCATCCCAGAACCTTCGCTCATCATTGGAGGAGTGGAAGGCTTTAATTCCAAAAAATGCGACCCTGGTTAGTTTGATCAAGGGCCTCGAAGAGGGCACCGGGTTTCGCATGAGCGAAGTTATCGCCGATGTAATGGGGATACCTCAGACTCAGATTGCTGTTTTGTCTGGACCAAACCTGGCATTGGAAATAGCCAGAAGTGAGCCAGCTGCTTCGGTGGTTGCCTGCACTGACCTAAAGCGCGCGACCGCGGTTGCAAAGACGTGCTCGAGTGATTACTTCACTGTATTTACCAATCAAGATGTAATTGGAACTGAGCTCGGTGGAGTGCTAAAAAACCTGATTGCGGTTGCAGTGGGAATTGTGAATGGAATTGGCTATGGGCAAAACACCAAGGCTTCGATTTTGACCAGAGGGCTTGCCGAGATCACACGCTTCGCAATAGACCAGGGAGCAAAACGCAGCACCATGTTCGGGCTTGCCGGCTTGGGTGACCTAATCGCAACCGGTGAATCTTCGCT
>JBEEIU010000033.1:0-7850 GCA_041169705.1 Actinomycetota bacterium | reverse complement strand
TTGAGGGTTTTGAGGCCTTTGCAGTCGGCTTAGCTGTCTTCGAAGCAGGCTTAGGCGAAACTTTTGAGGTCTTGGCCGCTGGCTTAGCGGGCTTGGAAGCAGTCTTCGCGGCTGTCTTTGGTGATTTTGAGCTTGGCTTCGCAACCTTGGAGACGGGCTTCACTGAAGACTTAGATGGTTTTACAGGGGTCTTGACTGGTGCCTTTGACTTTGCCGCGGGCTTAGCAGCAGCCTTCTTTACTGTGACAGGGGACTTAGCGACCGGCTTTCCCTTAGCAGCGGGCTTTGAGGGTTTTGCAACCGGCTTGGACCCCTTAGCTGAGGGTTTTGTGCTCTTAGTTGCGGAAGACTTGGTGGTCTTAGTTGCCGCGACTGCCTTGGTGGCAGGCTTACTGGTCTTTACTGGTGCCTTTGCCTTTGATTTTCCGGCGGGCTCAGCTTTCACAGACTTCTTGGCAGGTGCGGCAACAGGCGCCTTGGGGGCTTTCCCAGGGTTAAGTTTTGCCTTAATGCGGGCTGTGAGACTAACGATGATGACCTTCTTGGTTTGGGCAGACTTTAAACCCTTGTCAAGTCAGAAAAAGCAGACCTGAAAGGGTTTCGAACAAGTATGGCACAGTTTTTCCGCCACAGCCCTATATAACAGGGATTTCCCGTGACTATTCCGCGTTTTCCTCGCCCTGGGTCTTGCTTCGCGATGCCAAGTAGTTCTCAAGTTCTTGGGCTATTTGCTCAGCGTTAGGAACTTCTGTCCTAGGTTTCGCGATCGGGGATCTTGATGGTCCAACGTCGGTTGAGGCATAGCCAGCCTCAAGGGTCTGAACAAGCTTGGCCAGTTCCTGGTTTTCTTGGACCTGGCTCTCTACCTTGGCGCTAAATTTCGCCTCTCGCTCTCTGATCTCATCGGTAGGAAAGACCAGTGAAGTTGCGGCTGTGATTAGTTCAATTCCCTTGAGCGCGGCTTGCGGAACCTCATTGTCTGCAAGGTAATGCGGAACCAACAGCACGAAGCCAACTGTTGGGACCTCAATTTCGACCAACTTGAATTCGAGCAGATGCATGACGTTTCCGGGGACTGAGGTCTGCGGTTTCCACTCCGAATACTTCTCCGTCATGTCACGCCTGTTTCCCGAAACCGTGATTCCGGTCGGGCGAGTGTGCGGAATTGGAAAAGGGATTGAATGAACCCAGGTAAAACTGCTGACTTCGAAGCGCTCAACTAAATCGACTATCGCCTCACTAAATGCTTCCCAGCGAAAATCCGGTTCATAACCTTCCAGGAACAAGAACTTCTGGCCTGCTTCATCGCGCATCAAATGGATTCCCAGAGTTGCGGGCTCATAGCTCTCGATGTGGTCTTTCTCGAAATACATCGACGGTCTTCTGGAACGATAGTCAAGTAACTCGTCATTGTTGAAACGAACTAACAAATCGCTATCCAGGTTGGCGAAAAAGTGATCGGATATCTGCGCGGTAGAAAGACCTGAATCAGTGAAACCACTAATCATGGCGACCATGGGAAGACCAGATAGGTCCTCTCCTTGACTTCCAAACACTCTGTAAAGCTCGGCCACGACTAAATCCTAATCCTTAGACTTGTTGACGTGCCCTCAATAAATCTCGTCACCAAGATCGATAAATCAATTCAACTAGTAGTGCTTCCGCTGTCTTCCAAGTCAAAGTCAATTGGAGCAGGGGTTTTTGAAAAAGCGGTTAGTTCTAATCAATTGAAGCTCTTCAAAGCTGAAGCCAAACCAGGTTCGGTTGCCAGGTTTAGCCATGAGGGGCTGGCGGTTGTCTCAATTGGCGTTGGTGAATCCCTCAAGAAACCAAGTGAGTACAGGGATTTTGGCGGGGCTGTCTCCAGAGCAGCTTCCTTGGAATCGAAGCAGTTGATTGTTTCCGATGTGTCCAGTTCTGAGCAGCTGGATGCTTTGATCGAAGGGTTACTGCTGGGAAACCATAAGCTGTCACGCTACAAAGAGGTAAAGAATTCGTCTGTAATCAGCATCTTGGTACCAGCTGAGTTAGCAAAGCACGACTTCAAGCGCTCTAAAGGGCTTACTGAGCATGTCAATTTTGCACGTGACCTTATTAATACCCCTGCGAATGATCTGTGGCCGGCGGAGTTGGCAAGCATCGCTTCCAGAAAAGCCAAGGCTTTGGGAATTCGCGTTGAAATCTGGGACGAAAAGAAGTTGGAACGCGAAAAATGCGGTGGAATTAGTGCTGTAGGTAGAGGCTCCGCGAGACCACCGCGCTTGGTAAAGCTTTCCTATGGAAAGAGCGGCCCACACATTGCCATTGTCGGCAAGGGAATCACATTCGATACGGGAGGTCTTTCTCTAAAACCAGCCGAATCCATGGTTGGTATGAAATATGACATGGCAGGTGCAGCTAGCGCGCTGGCCACCGTTTTGGCAGTCGCGGAACGCAAACTTAGAGTTCGCCTAGACGCGTATCTATGCCTGGCTGAAAATATGCCTTCGGGCTCGGCGACAAGACCCGGAGACGTAATCCGAATAAGAAACGGAAAAACGGTTGAGGTTCTAAATACCGATGCCGAGGGCCGGTTGGTGATGGCCGACGGACTTTCGCTCGCCATGGAAACAGATCCGGATCACGTGATCGACATCGCTACCCTTACCGGCGCAGCCTCTATCGCCCTCGGAAATCGCTATGCGGGCGTCATGGGGGAAGGAAAGGCTGTCAAGTCTGTGCTTCGGGCAGCTGAGGACGCCGGGGAGCTTCTTTGGGAGATGCCGCTGCCTCTGGAGCTTAGATCTTTGCTGGATTCAGAGATAGCCGATATAGCGAACGTGAAGATAGGAAATCGCGCTGGCGGAATGCTAATCGCCGGACATTTCCTAGCAGAGTTTGTCAAGGGTGGAAAGAAGCCGCTCAGCTGGGCACATCTGGATATTGCGGGCCCCGGGAATAATGCCGGTGCACCCTATGGCAGCACGCCGAGTGGGGCATCCGGAGTCATGATTCGAACCCTAGTAACCATGGTCGAACAGCTCGAACAGAGCCGGTAGTAGGCTTAAGCAGTTACCCACATTTTTTGGAGCATTAATGGCAGAACACAATTTTGACCTTGTAATCCTTGGAAGCGGAAGTGGCGGATACGCCGCTGCACTCAGAGGAGCTCAGCTGGGAATGAGCGTCGCTCTCATCGAGCGCGACAAACTAGGCGGCACCTGCCTGCACCGCGGTTGCATCCCTACCAAAGCACTCCTGCATGCAGCCGAGGTGGCCGATGTAACCAAAGAAGCTGCGAACTTTGGTGTGAATGCCGAATTCCGCTCCATCGACATGTCAGTTGTGAACAAATATCGAGACAGCATTGTCGACAAGCTTTATAAGGGTCTCACCGGATTAGTCGGATCCAAAAACATAAATTTCATTACCGGAGAGGGTCGACTCACTGGTCCAAAGTCCGTCACTGTAAACGGTGAAATCTACACGGGAAAGAATGTGATTCTGGCCACAGGCTCGGTTACCAAGACTCTTGGAATTGAAATTGGTGGACGAGTAATCACCTCAGATCAAGCCTTGATGATGGACTGGGTTCCAAACCGAGTTGCAATTCTGGGCGGCGGAGTAATTGGAGTTGAATTCGCTTCGGTATGGCGCAGCTTTGGATCTGAGGTTGTAATCATCGAGGGCTTCGATCGATTAGTTCCAAATGAGGATCCAGCAATGAGTAAGGGTTTGGAACGTGCATATCGCAAGCGCGGAATTGATTTCAAACTTGGAAATAAATTTAAGTCGGTCAATCAATCTGAATCTGGAGTGATGGTCGAACTGGAGAATGGTGAAGTCGTTGCAGCTGACATTTTGTTGGTTGCTGTAGGGCGCGGTCCGAATGCAACCGGTTTTGGTTTCGAAGAGCAGGGCGTTCAAATGGACCGCGGCTTTGTTCTTACTAACGACAGATTGCAAACCAACTTGCCTGGGGTTTATGCGGTCGGCGATATCGTGCCTGGCCTTCAACTGGCACACCGTGGCTTCATGCAGGGAATTTTCGTTGCGGAAGAGATCGCTGGTCTGAATCCACTGAAGGTTGATGAGTGGGGAATTCCAAGGGTTACTTACTGCGAGCCAGAAATTGCATCCGTTGGTCTTACCGAAGCCCAAGCTAAAGAGAAGTACGGCGCGGAAGCTGTTTCAACTTATGAGTACAACCTCGCCGGTAATGGAAAGAGCAACATTCTTGGAACCGCTGGAGTCGTCAAGCTAATTCGTCAGGTAAACGGTCCGGTTGTTGGCTTCCACATGATCGGTTCCCGTGCGGGAGAGCAGATCGGTGAAGCCCAACTCATTGTTAACTGGGAGGCTTACCCAGAGGATGTGGCTCCACTAGTTCACGCACACCCAACCATGAATGAAGCAATCGGAGAAGCCCACTTGGCACTAGCTGGCAAGCCGCTTCACGCCCACGCATAGAAATTCGAACAAGGAGATCAGTAAATAATGAGCGATGTAGTTCTTCCAGCACTGGGTGAGAGCGTTACCGAAGGAACCGTGACTCGTTGGCTAAAGAAGGTCGGAGAGAGCGTTGCGGTTGACGAGCCGCTAGTTGAAGTTTCCACCGACAAAGTTGACACAGAGATTCCCTCGCCCTTCGCAGGCGTTATCCAACAGATTCTGGTCAAAGAGGACGAGACGGTTGCAGTTGGTGCAGTTTTGGCAGTAATTGGTGATGGAGCCAGCGCACCTGTCTCGACCCCAACTCCAGCTGCGGAGCCAGTTGCGGTTCAACCTGAACCAGTCGCTGCTCCAGTTGCTCCAGTTGTCCTAACTCCCCCACCTGCACCGGTTGCACCGGTGGTCGCGGCGCCTGTCGTCGCGCCCGTTGTGGCACCAGTAGTTTTAGCCCCAGTGGCTCCGCCACCGGTTGCAGCTCCAGCGATGACAGGCAACGCCTCCGCAATCGAGTCTGATCCAAACTATGTAACGCCGATTGTTCGCAAGCTCGCACATGACTCGGGTGTGAACCTAGCCAGCGTGAATGGAACAGGCGTTGGCGGACGAATCCGCAAAGAAGATGTCCTGGCAGCAGCATCTGGAAAGTCAAACGCTCCAGCAGCTGCGACTTATGTCGCTTCTCCTATTTCGCCACTTCGCGGAACTAGCGAACCAATGTCACGCCTTCGTAAGGTCCTTGCAGAGCGCGCTGTTGCTTCTATGCAGCAGACAGCGCAGCTAACTTCTGTTGTTGAAGTTGATGTTACGAAGATTGCACAGCTTCGTTCTAAAGTTCAAGGAAGTTTCCAAGCGAAGACTGGAATCAAACTGAACTTCATGCCGTTCTTTACTCTCGCAGCGGCCGAAGCACTTCGTTCACACCCCAAGATTAATTCGTCTGTCGAGGGTGACAACATTGTTTACCACGCTGGAGAAAACATTAGTTTTGCAGTTGACACCGAACGCGGGCTTTTGACTCCAGTAATTCGCGACGCTGCATCTCTTACTCTCGCGCAGATTGCACTCAGTATTGCGGATCTTGCTGACCGCACTCGAAAGAGCCAGCTCAAGCCAGACGAGCTATCTGGTGGAACATTCACACTCACCAACACTGGTTCACGCGGAGCACTATTCGATACACCCGTAGTGTTCTTGCCACAGAGTGCAATCCTTGGAACCGGAATTGTGACAAAGCGACCCGTTGTCGTTACCGATTCCGAGGGCAACGATTCAATCTCGATTAGATCAATGGTCTATTTGGCGCTGAGCTACGACCACCGAATTATTGATGGTGCTGACGCATCTAGATTCCTAGTCGAAGTCAAAGGAAGACTAGAGAGCGGCGCCTTCGAGTCAAACCTCGGCATCTAATACTTGAGTCGAAGGTGACCGTTAGGGGCAGTAACAAGTTGGTAAGCCTCGGTCGTGAAGAGTTTGGGATCGCCCCAAATCAGCCACGCCTTTCCGAGAACCTTAAGGTAGATATTCATTTAGCTATTGAACGCTGTTTGACTTCTTCCCAGTGCACAACTTATGAAGTTGTTGATAACTGATGCCTATCTTCCAACGCGTTGGATTTGATCCAGATTTCGTTAGCTACGAGTCGGGTCTCGAGCTACAAAGAAACTTGCACAAAAAAGTCGTGGCTGGAGAGGTGCCTGACACTTGCCTGCTACTTGAACACGAATCGGTCTACACAGCTGGCAAACGAACCGACAGCTTTGAGCTTCCAACAAATGGTGCGAGGTATATAGAAACTGACCGAGGCGGCAAAATCACTTGGCACGGTCCGGGCCAGTTGGTTGGATATCCGATTATGCACCTCCCCCAACCAATTGATGTTGTTGGATACGTTCGGTACCTCGAACAGGCAATTATTGACACCATTTCCGAATTCGGTATTCGAGGCGTCCGAGTTCAAGGGAGAACCGGGGTCTGGGTTGAAAATGCGGGCAAACAGTCAAAGATCGCGGCTATCGGCATTCGTGTTGCCGAAAAGGTGACCATGCACGGGTTCGCTTTGAATTGCAATAACTCCCTGGAGCCCTACGATTACATAGTGGCTTGTGGGATTTCGGATGCGGATTCAACAACAATTTCCAAAGAAACAGGTTTAGACATAACTCCCGTCCAGGTGGCGGAAGTTATTGAAAAGAAGTTGGGTGATATTCCAAATGTCAGACGCTAAGCCTGAACGTAAACTTCTGCGACTTGAAGTAAAGAACAGCTCGGTTCCGATCGAGAAGAAGCCGAGCTGGATCCGCACAACCGCGAAAATGGGACCCGAGTATCGCCAACTTCATTCGCTTGTTAAATCTCAAGATCTGCACACCGTATGCCAAGAGGCCGGATGTCCAAACATTTTCGAGTGCTGGGAAGACCGCGAGGCAACATTTTTGATTGGTGGATCGCAGTGCACGCGCCGCTGTGATTTCTGCCAAATTGACACCGGCAAGCCAGCGGCATTTGACGCCGATGAGCCCCGACGCGTCGGAGACTCAGTTGCAAAGATGCAGCTACGCTACGCAACGGTTACTGGGGTTGCGCGAGACGATCTTCCAGACGAAGGCGCATGGCTATACGCGGAAACAATCCGACAGATTCACTCCCAGTCTGAGGGTACCGGCGTTGAGATCCTGGTCCCTGACTTCTCTGGGAAACCTGAATTGCTACGGAAGATATTCGATGCGAAACCGGAAGTATTTGCGCACAATCTTGAGACTGTCCCGAGAGTCTTCAAACGGATACGTCCGGCATTTAGCTACGAGCGCTCACTGAATGTCATTACCCAAGCAAGGGATGCTGGCATGGTGACCAAATCGAATTTGATCTTGGGAATGGGCGAGGAAATCCCAGAAGTAGAACAGGCTCTGCAAGACCTCTACGATGCAGGAACAGACATCATCACAATTACTCAGTATTTGAGACCCAGCCCTCGCCATCATCCCGTTGATCGTTGGGTGAAGCCTGAAGAGTTTGTCGAGTTGGCAAAACTAGCGGAGTCAATTGGCTTCATTGGTGTGCTGGCTGGACCTCTGGTGCGAAGTTCTTATCGAGCCGGTAGGTTATGGGCGAAAAGCATGCAATCTAAGGGCTGGGAGATACCGGAGCAGCTTACGCATTTGGCCGAAAAACTCGAGTTTGCTCAAGCCGTGACAACGAGCTAACTAAGATACTTCCGTGGCTAAAGACAAGAACAAGCAACCCGGCAGGCTAAGACAGCTGTGGCAGGTCTACAAGGTAACTTCAAAAGCTGACCCCAGTGCAGCATGGCTAGCAATCTTGGTTTTGCTACTAGTTCTCGGCGCATTCATCGGGATTGGGTTCCTGACCAATGGTTCTGACCCATGGAATGTTGGACTTTGGTCGTTTACAGGTTT
>JBEEIU010000032.1:0-3203 GCA_041169705.1 Actinomycetota bacterium | reverse complement strand
GAGCTCATAGTCGAATTCAAGTAAAGAAAAAGCCCCCGAGAAATCGGGGGCAATTTCTTTAGCGACTAATCATTTGCTCCAGCGCTGATTTTTCCGGAAATGGTGTCCATCACGGAAGTGTCGGCGAGAGTAGTGACGTCTCCAATTGGCCTGTCTTCGGCAACGTCGCGAAGCAGTCTGCGCATGATCTTTCCGGATCTGGTCTTTGGAAGTTCCGCCACCACAAAGATTGATCTTGGTTTTGCAATTGGACCAATTTCCTTTGCCACGTGATCGCGCAGGATTTTTGAAACATCCGCGTCTGAGCCAATTTCATCGAGGTGAGACCTGCGAAGAATTACGAATGCCACAACCGCCTGACCCGTGGTTTCGTCTTTTGCTCCAACCACCGCAGCCTCCGCAACGAATGGGTGGGAGACCAGGGCCGATTCAATCTCGGTGGTTGAGAGACGGTGACCAGAAACATTCATCACATCGTCGACTCGACCAAGTAACCAAAGGTCACCATCGTCATCAAGTTTCGCGCCATCGCCGGCGAAGTACTTTCCTTCGAAGCGTGACCAGTAGGTTTCCTTGTAACGCTCTGGGTCTCCCCAGATTCCGCGCAGCATCGAAGGCCAAGGCTCGGTGATTGTTAGGTAACCGCCGTGGCCGTTTCCAACAACCTTGCCCTCGTCATCAATGACCGCCATTGAAATACCTGGCAGTGGAACCTGAGCGCTGCCAGGCTTCGTTGAAGTGACACCGGGCAGCGGTGAAATCATGATTGCACCGGTTTCGGTTTGCCACCAAGTGTCAACGATTGGAGCCTTGTTATTTCCAATCACCTCGCGGTACCACATCCACGCTTCTGGGTTAATAGGTTCTCCTACCGAACCCAGAACGCGAATAGAAGACAGGTCGTAGTGAGTGGTAACCGAACGACCAATCTTCATAAAGGATCTGATTGCCGTTGGTGCGGTGTACAAGATCGTGACGTGGTACTTAGCCACAATGTCCCACCATCTGCCCCAGTCTGGAGTATCGGGGGTACCCTCGTAGATCACTTGAGTAGCAGCATTAGCGAGAGGACCATAGGCAACATAGGAGTGGCCTGTGATCCAACCAATGTCTGCCGTGCACCAGTAGATGTCAGTGGAAGAATGCAGATCAAAAACGTTTTTGTGCGTGTAGCTGGCTTGAGTAAGGTAGCCACCGGTGGTGTGCAAAATACCTTTCGGCTTTCCAGTGGTGCCGGAGGTGTAAAGAATGAAGAGTGGGTGCTCGGCGTTGAAACCCTGAGCGATGTGCTCGGTGTCTACCGCAACAATTTCTTCGTGCCACCAAAGGTCGCGACCTTTGTCCCAATCAACATCTTGTCCGGTGCGCTTTACTACCAAAACGTTTTCAACCGATGGACACTTACCATCTTTCACTGCCTCATCGACCGCCGGCTTTAGAGCGGAAGCCTTGCCCTTTCGGTAACCTCCATCAGCAGTGATGACTAACTTTGCTCCGGCGTCTTGAATTCTCGAAGCAAGTGAGTCTGCAGAAAAACCACCGAACACAACAGAGTGCACTGCACCAATGCGTGCAACTGCCTGCATTGCGATCACAGCCTCGGGAATCATCGGCATATAAATCGCCACTCTGTCACCGGGTTGAATACCCAGCTTCAAAAGCAGGTTTGCTGCCTTCTTAACTTCTTGCAGAAGGTCGAGATAGGTGTACACCTTTTGGTCACCTGGCTCGCCCTCAAAAAACAGAGCGACCCGCTTTCCAAGTCCCGCCTCAACGTGGCGATCCAGGCAGTTGTAGCTCACATTGAGTTCACCGTCATGGAACCACTTGGCAAAGGGCGCTTCAGACCAGTCCAAGACTTGGGTGAAGGGTTTGTGCCAGTGCAGGTTCTTGGCCTGTTCCGCCCAGAATCCCAGTCGGTCGGCCTTGGCTTGGGTGTATAGCTCGGGCTTGGCTATTGCATTAGCCACGAACTCCTTGCTGGGTTCGAAACTCCTTGTTTCGTGCAGCAAATTAGCAATTTCATGTTCAACAGACATCGTTGTCCTCCAGATGTTGACCAATACATAATGCCAGAGGAAGCAGAGGGGCAAACCACGAGCCCTGCCCTGCGTTTTGCTTCCCTCAAATGGGGGACAAGTTAATTGAGGATTCCCGTACACTTAAATGAGCTGGTTCGCCAGCGAAGTCAAGAACGTTCCCCCAATGTTCTAGACAAGGCGGCAGGTTTTCCCCCAAAACCTGTCGCCCCTTCTTTTTCCACAGGTTTCCAAAAATCACAAGTTTTGGCCGTTGAAATCTAAAGGCTTGCTGGCATGACCTCAGCCAACGAGATCCCGGGACCACTCAGAAGACTCTTGGAGCTACCCAACCTCACCGATTTATTACTTATTGGCTCCCAGAGCACCTTCATAGATGTGGGCAAGGGGCTAGAGCTTGCCGCCAACCCCTTCGATTCTGACCAAGAGCTAAATCAGTTGCTTCTCAGGCTCGCACTCGAAATGGGTGGGCGAATCGATTTAGCTCATCCAATTGGAGATTTCACTCACGAGAACTTTCGCTTTCACGCGGTTTTAAAGTCTTCGGTTTCGAAAATCCCCATGCTCACCGTTCGCAAGCATCCAAAAACTAAGGTGCTGCTGAGGCATCTATTGGAAGTCAAAATGTTTACCAATCATGAGCTTCAATTCCTCGAGGGGGTTATCAAGCGAAAAGAAAACTTTCTGATCTTTGGTGCAACTGGGTCAGGCAAAACCACGCTGTTGTCAGCTATGTTGCAAGAAACCAAAGACCGCACGGTAGCAATAGAGCAGTTGGCGGAATTGCATCTGCCGCTTCCGTCGGTGTCCTTAGTGGAGCGAAAACCAAATATCGAAGGTCTAGGTGAAATCACCACCCAGGATTTGTTGATTGAAGCGCTCCGAATGCGACCGGATCGAGTCGTGGTTGGCGAAGCACGCGGCAGTGAACTGATTTTGTTATTGCAGGCTATGAACAACGGGCATCGCGGTTCCGGTGCAACTATTCACGCAGATAAATTCTCTGAAATTCCCAATCGACTCACAGTGCTGGGACTCTTGGCGGGGATATCACCAGATACAACTGCACGCTTGGCAGTTGGCGCGATTGACTGGGTCATTCAACTGAGTAAGTCCCCAAAGCGAACAATTGCGCAAATTGGAAAACTTGAAATCTCTTCCGGA
>JBEEIU010000031.1:0-6273 GCA_041169705.1 Actinomycetota bacterium | reverse complement strand
CCATTTGAGAAGCTCTGGGGGTGTTGGGTATGTGTATCCGCACGATCATCCCGCTGGGATTATCAAGCAGGAGTATGCCAAGCCGGCCGGCAATTACTATCGACCTTCTCAATTCGGCTTCGAGAAGACCATCGCCGAGCGCCTGGCCCAAATAGACGAGATTCTCGGTCGCTCCCGTGACAACTGAGCATCCGACTGGTAGGCTTGCACGGTTATTGTGAGGTTCTGCGGCTGGAACCCTCAATCACTTCAAACCAACAAAAATTACGAAAGGTAACTACTTGTCTAAGACAACTAGAACCCGTAGCAAGACTCGTTTGTCTCGCGCCCTAGGAATTGCACTTACCCCTAAGGCTGCGAAGTACATGGAAAAGCGTCCATACGCACCGGGTCAGCACGGCCGCACAAAGCGCAAATCAGATTCAGACTTCGCCGTTCGTCTGCGTGAGAAGCAGCGTCTACGCGCACAGTATGGAATTCGCGAAGCCCAGCTTCGCAAGACCTTCCAGGAAGCCAAGCGCACCGAAGGTCTAACCGGTGAGAACCTAGTAGAGCTTCTTGAGATGCGCCTCGACGCTCTCGTACTGCGCTCAGGTTTTGCTCGTACCATGGCTCAGGCGCGCCAGATGGTTGTTCACCGCCACATCCTTGTCGATGGAGAGCGTGTTGACCGCCCTTCGTTCCGAGTAAAGCCAGGTCAGATGATTCACGTTCACGACAAGAGCGAGAAGACTGAGCCATTCCAGGTTGCAGCAGCAGGTGGCAATGCCGACGTTTTGGCTAAGACTCCTGAGTACCTTTCAGTTTCCCTCGAGAAGCTTCAGGCAACCCTAGTTCGCAGACCAAAGCGTGTTGAAGTTCCAGTCACCTGTGAAGTTCAGCTCGTCGTTGAGTACTACGCGGCAAGGTAATTAGAAAATGAGTGGCGGCGAAATCGCAGGGCTGGTATTTGCTGGCGGTTTCGCGCTGCTTGTTTTATTCATCGGTGTTCCACTGCTCAAGTTTGGAAAAGTATTGGATGAGTCTGCGCGAACAGTCAGAACCATCAATGCCGAACTGGAGCCGATGCTCAAGGAAGCCCGAGTCACTTTGGAGGAGTCAAATAAGCAACTCAAGCGAATTGACCAGATCACACAGGACATTGAGCAGATCACGGAAAACGCAAATAGTCTGATGGCGGTCTTCACAGCTTCTGTTGGAGCACCTTTGGCAAAAATTGCTGGCACCTTGCAGGGTGCTCTAAAAATGTTCACGGGCAAGAAGTAAACGAGGTTAGTGATGTCAAGACTTAAATGGTTCGTTGCCGGAATTGGTCTGGGAATCCTCGCAGTCAAGCAAGTAAACGAGAACCCTAAAGCGCGCAAGGCGTTCGATGACGCCATTGCGACAGCCAAAGAATTCACATCCGCTGTTGCCGATGGCTTTGTCGAGCGTGAAGCAGAGCTTCGTGCCCCGGCAAAAAAGCCTGCCGCCAATTCAGCTGCCAAGAAACCAGTCGCCAAGAAAGCTGCTGTAAAGAAGCCAGCTAGCAGATCTACCAAACCAAAAACAGCGACCAAGTAAATGAAGACTGCCGAAATCAAGCGGCGGTGGCTTGAGTTCTTCGAGAAGAAGGGCCACACGGTCGTTCCAAGCGCACCACTAATTAGCCAAGACCCCACTTTGATGTTCGTGGTTGCCGGTATGGTGCCTTTCATTCCATACATGACTGGGGTTCTACCAGCACCATATGGGCGTGCCACTTCGGTGCAGAAATGTGTTCGAACCCTCGACATTGACGAGGTTGGTAAGACCACACGTCACGGAACTTTCTTCCAAATGAATGGTAACTTCTCGTTTGGCGATTACTTCAAGAAGGAGGCCATCGGTTTTGCATGGGAGCTGCTGACAAGTTCCCAAGAAGATGGTGGCTACGGCTTTGACCCGGAGAAGCTGTGGGTAACGGTTTTTCAGGATGATGACGAGGCGATCCAGTACTGGTTAGAGCAAACCTCGATTCCGCGAGAGCGGATTCAACGCCGCGGCATGCGCGACAACTATTGGTCAACGGGACAACGAGGACCTGCAGGACCTTGCTCAGAGATTTACTACGACCGCGGCCCCGCGTATGGAGTTGAGGGTGGTCCAGAGGCAGATGAGGATCGCTACATCGAAATCTGGAACCTTGTGTTCATGCAGTATGAACGTGCCGACGGTGGAACTAAGGATCACTTTGAGATTCTTGGTGAGCTTCCGAAAAAGAACATCGACACCGGAATGGGTCTTGAAAGAGTCGCCTTCATCATGCAAGGCGTCGAAAATATTTATGAGATTGATCAGGTAAGACCAATCATTGATGTGGCGTCACGGCTAAGCGGCAGAAAATATGGCGCAAACGAACAAGATGATGTTCGCATGCGAGTAATTGCAGATCACCTTCGCTCCGCTCTTATGTTGATGTCTGATGGGGTAACTCCATCTAATGAGGGTCGCGGCTACATTCTTCGCCGTCTTCTAAGAAGGTCAATCCGTGCACTCAGACTTCTCGGCGTGGATCAGCCAAGCTTCGAAGAGCTGTTCACAACCGCAAAAGATGCGATGGTCGAAGCTTATCCAGAACTAGAAGAGGCGTTCTCTAGAGTGCTTCGCGGTGCTCTGGCGGAGGAGACTGGATTCAGGAGGACTCTGGAGTCTGGAACTGCGTTCTTGGAGGAAGCAATTTCCAAGGCAAGCGGAACACTCTCCGGAGAAACCGCGTTTTTGCTGCACGACACCTACGGTTTCCCAATTGACCTAACAGTTGAAATTGCCGAAGAGGCGGGTTTGGCGGTAGACCGGGCCGAGTTTGATGCTCTAATGACCGAACAAAAGTCACGTGCAAAGGCTGATGCAAAGAGCAAGAAGGTAGGCACAGCGGGACTTCAGGTTTACACCGAGTTCAGATCAAAGGGCGAGACGGAGTTCCTGGGTTATCAAAGTCTCGAGGCTGATGCAAAAGTTCTTGGTTTATTGCGAGACGGAGAAAGCGTTTTGAGTCTTTCAGCTGGAGAGCTGGGAGAAGTATTTCTAGATCGCACAACTCTTTATGCGGAGTCGGGCGGACAAAGCGCGGACGCTGGGGAAATTCATGGAGACGGTTTCCTTCTCGAGGTGTTGGATGTTCAAAAACCAGTCAAGGGCCTGTTCGCACACAAAGTTCGAGTCACCAGCGGTCAAGTGACAGTGGGTGCGGCAGCTCACACGGTTGTAGACGCTGACTGGAGACTTGGAGCGTGTCAGGCTCACTCCGCAACTCACGTAATTCACGCAGCACTGCGCCAGGTGCTTGGACCCGAGGCCCTTCAGTCTGGCTCTTTCAATAAGCCTGGCTATATGCGGCTTGACTACAGTTGGGGGCAAGCTCTCTCTGAAGAGACAAAATCTGAAATTGAAGAGGTTGCCAACCTCGCTATTCGGAGCGACCTCGCCGTCTCCGCACAATTTATGACGCTGCCCAAGGCCCGCGAGTGGGGAGCAATCGCTCTCTTTGGTGAGACCTACGACGAAGAAGTTCGTGTTGTACAAGTTGGTGGACCTTGGTCACGCGAGCTTTGCGGTGGTACCCACGTTTCAAGATCATCGCAAATTGGTTTGGTCTCTGTTGTTGGCGAATCTTCGGTAGGTTCAGGATCAAGAAGAATCGAAGCTCTAGTGGGCATAGACGCAATTCATGCACTGAATACCGAACGTGAAATTATTCGAAGGCTTTCTGCGACTTTCAAGGCGCCGGTTGATCAGATTGAAGAGCGCATCAGTTCATCTCTTTCAGAACTAAAGCAGGCACAGCGAGAGCTAGCAGAACTCAAGTCACAAACTGCTAAAGCTTTGGTGCCCGAGCTTGTAGCGGCGGCAGAGACTCGAGGTGAAATCAGAGTACTTACCAAGGTTCTCGAAGGATTTGACTCCGACGCTGTGCGCGATCTTGCCGCGGCAACTAGGGATGGACTGGGACCAAATTCAGTCGTTGCGCTTGGAGCAGTAGTCGCCAACAAACCAATAGTCATGGTTGCCGTTGGGGTAGCAGCCATCCAAAAGGGAATAAAGGCTGGAGACTTAGCAAAGGTTGCGGCCTCGATCCTCGGGGGTGGTGGTGGTGGCAAGCCAGATCTCGCCCAGGCTGGTGGAACGAATGCGAAGTCACTGGGCGAAGCGCTACAAGCAGCCACTAAGGGGATTTAGTTGTCCCGACTTCTAGCTGTTGATTTCGGCAGTCAAAGAATCGGGTTAGCTGTTTCAGAGGGTCAACTGGTAATTCCACTAGATCCTTTGCCCAGCGACATAAACTCCGCAAAACAGATAGCGGACATATGTAAAGATCGACAAATTTCAAAATTGCTAGTGGGGCTACCGCTATCACTTTCGGGAAGTAGGACTAGATCCACTGAACTTGCAATTAGCTTCGCACAGGAGCTGGCCTCTGAAAGCAATATAGAAGTCAGATTAATAGACGAGAGACTGACAACTGTGAGTGCTGCATCCAAGTTACGGGAAAGTGGCAGGGACTCAAGAACAGCAAAGAATCTCGTCGACAGCCAAAGCGCCGCTGAAATCCTGGAAAGCGCGCTGAACCAAATTAGGCTTGGGCGTAACCCAGGAATCGGACTATCAGAGATTGACTAATCAAAATCCCACAGGTGCCAAAAAGTCAAAGACTGGGCTAATCGCGGTTCTGATTAGCCTTCTTGCGCTCGGGGTTGTTGGCACTGTTGGCTTTAGTTCGATCACGAATTTCATTTCACGATTCCAGATAGAGGATTACCAGGGAGAACCGGGGCCAGTAACTCAAATTGTGATTGAACCTGGCGACACTGGCGAGGATGTTGCTCGAAAGTTACTCAATGCAGATGTGGTCAAGTCTTTCGATGCTATTTATCGCGAGATGCTGAATTCTGATTTCAGCGAAATATACCCGGGGACCTATGAATTCCCCACCAAGATTTCGGGAGCCCAAGCTCTACGCCTTTTGATATCAGGTGACAACAAGGTAGTACTGAGTGTCACTATCCCTGAGGGCTACCGTAACGCTCAAGTCATTGAGAAGTTGTCTAGTGAGCTGAACTTAGCTAAAGCAGACTTAGAGGCAGCAATTGAAGCTGCAAAGTCTTCTATCCCTGAAGATGCTGTGAACCTGGAGGGTTACTTATATCCCGCCACCTATGAGTTTGACCCTGGGGTCTCGGCCACTCAAGTCATTGAGCGAATGGTTACCAGAACCGAACAAGAGTTAGCGAAGTATGACCTAACTCTTGCCGACTCCTTCGATGTAATTAGAACCGCATCAGTTATTCAGCTCGAAGCCATGCATGAGGAAGATTTCTATAAAGTTTCCCGCGTCATACAGAATCGACTGGAGCTAGGCATGCTCCTACAGATGGACTCGACAGTCAACTATGGGACTAATGGAACCAAGATAACCACCACCGACGCTCAGCGAGCAGACCCTAACCTTTACAACACTTATGTTCACAAGGGTCTTCCAGTTGGTCCGATTGGTAATCCGGGGGCTACCGCGATTGAAGCCGCACTAAGACCAGCTGATGGCAAGTGGCTCTACTTTGTTACCGTGAACTTAAAGACTGGAGAAACCGTTTTCTCTGAAACCTATGCTCAACACGAAGTTGCCGCGCAGCAGTTCTATAAGTGGCTTCGAGAGAATCCGGACTGGAATGACTAAGAAATTCGCGGTATTGGGAAAACCAATCTCTCATTCAAAATCGCCAGTCATTCACAAGACAATTATTTCAAGTCTCGGCGTAGATGCTTCCTATGAAGCGATTGAACTCGGTGATGATTTATCCGAGTTCTTAGATGCGCATTCAGATTTCTCAGGCTTTTCTATAACGATGCCGCTAAAGGATCAGGCTTTTGCCAACAGCACTGAGTTGGATGCGAACGCACAGGCATCTCGAAGCGTGAACACCTTGGTGAGATTTCCAGGTGGCTGGAGTGGTTACAACACCGACACCTTCGGAATTCAGATGGCTCTTAAGAAAGCGGACTTGTCCAGCGTTTTGATTCTGGGCACTGGGGCTACCGCAAGAAGTGCGATTGTTGCCCTTCGCAACTTGACCTCGGATTTGCGAGTCTGGGGAAGAAATCACACGAGCGCTCTTGCCTTGGCAAGTGAATATGGAGTTAGAGCCGCCGAGAGCTTGGAAGAGGCACGTGCCTGTTCAACCGTCGTCTCAACACTGCCCGCATTGGCGCTTGATGGATTACTTGATCAGATTCTGGATCCACACGGCACACTTCTTG
>JBEEIU010000030.1:0-6906 GCA_041169705.1 Actinomycetota bacterium | reverse complement strand
CCTCAAAGACGTCACAGTCGAAATACCGCTCGGAGTGCTCACTGCGGTTACGGGCGTAAGCGGCTCCGGGAAATCTTCGCTAGTAAACGATGTGCTTTATGAGGTTTTGGCAAACAAGTTAAATGGCGCAAGAGGAGTCGCGGGTAAGCACAAGAGGATAGAAGGTATCGAGCACCTGGACAAGGTGGTCCACGTTGACCAGGCTCCAATCGGTCGCACGCCTAGATCTAATCCGGCTACCTACACTGGAGTGTTTGACCACATTAGAAAACTATTCTCGGATACTCCCGAAGCAAAGGTTCGTGGCTACCAGCAAGGAAGATTCTCATTCAACGTAAAGGGTGGTCGTTGCGAGACCTGTTCCGGAGACGGAACAATTCGAATCGAGATGAATTTCTTGCCTGATGTGTATGTTGTCTGCGAAGACTGCAAGGGTGCCCGTTACAACAGGGAGACGCTTCAGGTGAAGTACAAAGGGCAATCTATTGGCGATGTGTTGAACATGCCAATCTCTGAAGCCGCCGAATTTTTTGCTCCCGTAGGTTCAATCTCAAGATACCTAAACACTCTTGTAGACGTCGGGCTTGGTTACGTAAGACTTGGCCAATCCGCAACAACCCTGTCCGGCGGAGAGGCACAGCGCGTTAAGTTAGCAACTGAATTGCAAAGACGATCGACAGGGCGAACAATTTACGTCTTAGACGAACCGACCACTGGTCTGCATTTTGAGGATGTTCGAAAGCTCCTTATTGTGCTGAACAGCTTGGTCGAAAAAGGAAATACCGCAATTGTTATCGAGCACAACCTAGATGTGATTCGCTGTGCTGACTGGATCATCGACATGGGACCAGAGGGCGGAAGCGGTGGCGGAACGGTAATTGCCGAGGGAAGCCCCGAACAGGTCGCCAAGGTCAAGTCATCTCACACCGGTAAGTTCCTGGCGGAAATTCTGAAATAGCCATGGCTGGCGAGATTAGTTTTAGGCCAATAACGGCCGAGATTCCTAAGAATCCTGGCGTTTACCGTTTTGTGGATGCGAACCAGCGAGTCCTTTACGTGGGAAAAGCCAAGAACCTGAGGAATCGCCTAACCAGCTATTTCTCCAGTTTTGACAAACTCCACGAACGCACACAGCGCATGTTGATGGCTGCGAGCGATGTGAAGTGGACCATTGTTGATTCCGAGTACGAGGCGCTTCAGCTCGAATTCATGTGGATAAAGCAATTTGATCCGCCATACAACGTCAGGTTTCGAGACGACAAGTCTTATCCCTACATTGCTATCTCGATGTCGGATGCAGTTCCGCGTGCCTTCCTAACGCGAAACCGAGAGCTTCGAGGGCACAAGTACTTCGGACCCTACACCCAAGCATGGGCAGTGCGTGAGACCTTGGATTCACTCCTAAAGGTGTACAAAGTACGTTCCTGCTCAAGCTCGACCTTCAAGGAAGCCCAGAAGAATAAACGTGCATGCCTGCTTGCTGAAATCGGAAAATGCTCTGCACCCTGTGTGGAAAGAATTCAATTGCAGGACCACAAAGCTGATGCAAAAAGGCTGGGTGACTTTCTAATCTCAGGAGACGACTCTCACGTCAATATGTTGCGCAGCAAAATGGAAAAGGCCTCCGAAGATCTCAATTATGAGTTAGCCGCCCAATACCGCGATGACATCTCAGCGCTGGAAAAAGTCTTGGCTAAGAGCACAATCGTGCTTGGTGATCAAACAGACGCAGATTTGATTGCGGTGACTAGAGACGAATTATCAGCCGCAGTTTCGCTATTTATTGTCCGCGGTGGCCGAATTCGAGGAAATCGCAGTTTGGTAATCGACCTGGAACTAGATAGATCAGATGGTGAACTTGTTGAATACGTCCTTCAAGAGATCTATACGCCCAGCGGAAAAGCACAGGCTCAAGATGTTCCCAAGGAAATACTTGTTCCTAATCTCCCCGAGGATTTAGAGGCTCTAGAAGCTTGGCTGTCGAATCTTGCTGGGAACAAGGTAAGGCTGCGTGTGCCACAGCGTGGTGACAAGGCAAAGCTTTATGAAACGGCCAGAACTAATGCAGAAAGTGCATTGCAAAGCTACAAGCTCCGCCGTTCCACGGACTTCACAGCCAGAGCAGAAGCTCTGGGTGGAATTCAAAAGGCTTTGGGTTTGTCAAACGCTCCACTCAGGATTGAGTGCTTTGACATATCGCATTTATCTGGAACGGGAACCGTTGGTTCGATGGTGGTCTTTGAAGATGGGCTCCCCAAAAAGGACCAATACCGCCGCTTCAATCTTGAGACGGCAGACGACACGGAATCTATCTACCAGGTTCTCGTGAGGCGCCTGAAGTACCTGGCTAATGACGCCGAGGTGAACGAGAAATTTCACTATCGACCATCTTTACTGCTAATCGACGGCGGATTACCCCAGTTAGGCGCAGCTCGAAAGGCAATTAGAGACTCTGGAGTTGCAGGCCTTGAAGTTGCCACCCTTGCCAAGCGCTTGGAGGAGGTTTGGGTAACAAATAGCGAATTTCCGATCATTCTCCCCAGAACCTCAGATGAGTTATTTCTGCTCCAGAGAATTAGAGACGAGGCCCACCGCTTCGCAATCACCGCTCAGAGAAAGACGCGGTCAAAAACCATTGCTAGTCGATTGCTGGAGATTCCAGGGCTGGGTGAAGCCAAGGCCCGTTTGCTGATTCGTAAATTTGGCTCGCTGAAACGGATTAGGTCAGCCAGCGCAGAAGAGATCGCATCTTTGCCAGGCTTCAGTCTCACTGCCGCATCAAATGTTTTGGATGAACTGAACAAATCTGAAGAATCCGACACGCCCGACACGCCGAACCGCTAACCTATAAGTCGATTGGTCAGGGGAGTCATGGAGTCCAGCAAAAAGCCCGAGTTGCTTGTTGTAACAGGCATGTCGGGGGCAGGACGATCCACGGTAGGAAATGCCCTGGAGGATCAGGGCTGGTACGTGGTGGACAACCTGCCGCCCCAAATGCTTGGCCCAATAAGTGACCTTTTTTCGCTCAGCAAAGCAAATCTGCCGAAGATTGCCGTGATCATTGATGTTCGAGGTGGCGAATTCTTTTCCGATTTGTTGAACCACATTCAGGCTCTTCGTTCACGTGACACCAACGTTCGCCTTCTGTTCCTGGAGGCCAATGATTCGGCGCTTGTGAAGCGCTTCGAATCTGTTAGAAGGCCGCACCCACTGCAGGGTGATGGAACAGTCCTTGACGGAATCGTTGCCGAAAGAAAAGCACTGCTTACCCTTAGGGAGCAAGCAGACTTAGTTTTTGATTCCAGTGACTTGAACGTGCACCAACTGTCGATGCAGGTTGCGGAAGCCTTCTCGTCGGACAGTCAAAAGCTAAAAATCAACGTATTGAGTTTTGGATTCAAGTACGGAATTCCAACTGACGCAGATCTGGTTGTGGATGCTCGATTCATTCCAAATCCTCACTGGAAAGAAGAATTACGAGCAAAAACTGGAAATGACACCGAAGTCTCAGACTATGTACTGGCCCAACCTGGGGTAGCTGAATTTGTGTCAAATTACGTTGCAGCACTTCGCCCAGTAATTAATGGGTACCGGAACGAGAATAAAAGATTTGCAACCCTGGCAATTGGCTGCACTGGTGGAAAGCACCGATCAGTGGCGCTAGCAAACAGAATCTCTGAATTACTGGCCGATGAAATTGACGTGAGGGTTTCGGTCAAACACCGTGACCTTGGTAGGGAGTAAAAATGGCACTGACAGCTGCAATCAAGGAAGAGTTGGCAAAATCACCAACTGGGAACGCGCTGGAAAGAGCGGCAGAGCTCGCAACCATTCTTAGATTCTGCGGAGGTCTGCACCTAATCTCTGGTCGAATTGCAATTGAAGTTGAACTTGACTCGGCAACCTTGGCTCGAAGAATAACTAGAGCAATTCAAGAACTCTATGGAATTCAGTCAGAACTATCTATGGTGGCGGCTGGGGGATTGCGTCGCGTAAGTGGCTACCAAATTCGCGTGCTGCGAGACGGCGAGCTGCTTGCTCGTCAAACCGGCTTGATTGATAACCGCGGACGACCTGTCAGAGGGTTACCGGCGATGTTGGTCAGTTCGACGATGGCGGAAGCCAAGGCAATTTGGCGAGGAGCGTTTTTAGCTCACGGTTCACTTACCGATCCCGGTCGCTCCACCTCATTGGAAGTGACTGCACCTGGCAATGAAGCCGCGATGGCTTTGGTTGGGGTCGCACGCCGGCTTGGGGTCAATGCCAAAGCAAGGGAAGTGCGAAACGTATTCCGAGTAGTAGTCAGAGACGGCGAGGGAATAACCGAACTTCTAACGGCGATCGGTGCCGGAAACCAGGCCAAGAAATGGGAAGAGCTGAGAAACCGACGTGAGGTCCGCGGTGTGGCAAATCGTCTTGCAAACTTTGACGATGCAAACCTTCGCCGAAGCGCCCAGGCTGCAGTTGCGGCGGGGGCCAGAGTCCAAAGAGCACTTGAGATTCTGGGAGAGGAAGCCCCTACGCACCTGCGATACGCCGGTGAGCTGCGATTGAAGCATCGCGATGCTTCGCTGGATGAGCTCGGCCGTTTGGCGGAACCACCAATGACTAAGGATGCAATTGCTGGAAGAATCAGGCGTCTTTTAGCAACCGCTGATCGCAGGGCCCAGGAGCTTGGGATTCCAGACACTGAATCAGCCATTTCGGAACTGATGGGGGAATAACTCCCCAAAGCTAGAGCTTGAGTTATGAAGAAGGAGCAAAATGTCTAACTACACACTTCCAGAACTTGCCTATGATTACTCGGCTCTCGAGCCTCACATCTCGGCTCGAATTATGGAGCTGCATCACTCCAAGCATCACCAGGCTTATGTAACAGGTGCGAATGCTGCCCTCGATGCCATGGCCGAGGCTCGTGCTTCGAACAACTTCGCCGCGCTCCCAAAGCTTCAAAAGGACCTGGCCTTCAACCTGGGTGGCCACGTAAACCACAGCGTTTTTTGGAAGAATTTGGCACCTAGTTCCGGCACCCCTGAGGGAGAGCTGGCGGCTGCCATAAACGAATATTTCGGCTCTTTTGATGCTTTCAAGGCGCATTTCACGGCCGCGGCCATTGGAATTCAGGGATCCGGTTGGGCTTATCTAGCCTGGGATTCCCTCGGAAACCGCCTGATTATTGGGCAACTTTATGACCAGCAGGGCAACATTGCCCTCGGAAATATCCCGCTCCTGATGCTCGATATGTGGGAGCACGCCTTCTACCTCGATTACCAGAACGTCAAGGCTGACTACGTCAAGGCCTTCTGGAACATCATTAACTGGGAGGACGTAGCCGCCCGATTCGGCTCTGTAAAGGTGAACTCTAAGTCGCTGCTGCTAGGCTAGTTGAAGCCCTCCAATGGCGTGCGGGGCACATCTAAACACCCCGTAAAGACTGGAGAAATCCCATGACTCGCATTGGTATTAATGGGTTTGGACGCATTGGCCGCAACTATCTTCGTGCAGCGCTGGCTCAGAACTCGAATCTAGAAATTGTCGCTGTAAACGACCTGTCTGACCCTAAGGGTCTAGCTCACCTGCTGAAATATGACTCGGTGACGGGCCGTCTCGCCGCAGACGTCTCGGTTGATGGTGACAGCATTGTGGTAAACGGAAAGCCAATCAAGGTTTTAGCTGAGCGCGACCCTGCCAACTTGGGTTGGGGCAAGCTCGGAGTCGACATCGTTATCGAATCTACTGGTCGCTTCACCGACGCAAAGGATGCCGTGAAGCACATCGAGGCTGGTGCCAAGAAGGTTCTAATCTCGGCTCCGGCAACCGGCGAGGACGCGACATTCGTAATTGGTGTAAACGATCACCTTTACGATCCTGCAAAGCACCACATCATTTCGAACGCATCCTGCACCACCAACTGCTTGGCACCTCTAGCCAAAGTCTTCAACGACAAGTTCGGAATCAAGAACGGTCTAATGACCACCGTTCACGCTTACACGGCAGACCAGAACCTGCAAGATGGCCCACACAGCGACCTTCGTCGCGCCCGCGCAGCGGCAATCAACATTGTTCCTTCCACCACCGGTGCGGCTAAGGCAATTGGTCTTGTTCTTCCAGAACTAAAGGGCAAGCTTGATGGCTTTGCGCTTCGCGTTCCAGTTCCTACGGGTTCAATCACTGATTTGACTTTGGTTTCGGAGAAACCGGTAACTGTCGAGGAAATCAAGGCCGCCTACAAAGAGGCAGCAAGTGGTCCGATGAAGAACATTCTTCTTTACACCGAGGACCCAATTGTTTCTTCCGATATTGTCACTGACCCTCACTCTTCAATCTTTGATGCGGGACTGGTGCGAGTTATCGACAACACCGTGAAGCTTTCGTCTTGGTACGACAACGAGTGGGGTTACTCGAACCGCCTAGTCGAACTAACTGAATTGGTTGCAAGCAAGCTCTAATGCTTAGAACTCTCATTGCGGCAGGCGACCTGCGTGGTAAGCGCGTAATTCTTCGTTGCGATTTGAACGTTCCGCTTCAGGACGGAATCATCGGTGATGATGGGAGAATTCGTGCTTCTGTCCCAACCATCAAATTATTGGTTGAGGCTGGTGCCCGCGTAGTCGTTTGCTCGCACCTGGGAAGACCTGAAGGAACTCCGGATCCGCAGTATTCCCTTGCACCGGTTGCCAAGCGTCTAGAGGAGCTGCTTGGCCAGCCAGTTGCATTTGCTACAGACACAGTGGCAGGCCAAGCCAAGGCGGCTGTCAAGATGATTACCGATGGCGGCGTTGCCCTGCTGGAAAACCTTCGCTTTAACGCGGGAGAGGCTTCCAAGGAGGCATCCGAACGTCAAGAGTTCGCGTCAAAGCTTGCGGAACTTGGGGACATTCTGGTTTCAGATGGTTTCGGAGTTGT
>JBEEIU010000029.1:0-9406 GCA_041169705.1 Actinomycetota bacterium | reverse complement strand
ACACCGGGGAGCATGTCCTTCTTGTACAGGAAGTCGATAACCCAGAACGAGTGAATTACGTCTCGAGCATTCAGGTCGATCTGAACGGTCTTTCCAACCGGTAGGTAAAGGGTTGGCAGAGTCTCGGAAATGTTTTCTTCCTTGCCGGTGAACTGGGCCTGAATTCCAGAGTCATAGACGTTGCCATCCACATAGTTGAAGTCCCAGCTCCACTGCTTGGCAATGACCTCGATTGTGACGTCTGGGTTTTCGGTCTTGGCCTCAATGGCTGCCATGTCTCGAGCCGTGAAAGCGAAAAATCCGATTACCAAGACCAGCGGGACCACGGTGAAGAGGGTCTCTATCGGCATGTTGTAGCGCAACTGCGGAGGGAGGCCAGTCTCGCTCTTACGGCGGCGATAAACGATAAGCGCCCAGGACATTAGGCCCCAGGAAATCATTCCGACGATCAAAAGGACAATCCAGGAGGTGGTCCAAAGACCCGTGATTCGGTCAGTGTGGTTTGTGATGCCTGGCTCACCTGGAAGCCACCCGCGCTGGACCTCTTGAGTACAACCCGCGAGGGTCATTGAGAGGGTTCCCAGCAGGGCAATTAGAGAAATTCGGCGGTGATTTTTCTTCAACAGCTCATCCTTTTCGCACTGCACAAGTCCTTCTAGTCTAAACCCTGAAAACGCCAACAACCCCGCAAAATCGGGGTTGTTGGCAGGAAATTTTCCAAAAAACTCAGAATTTAGCTGAAGGAATCCCCACAAGCACAGGTTCCAGAGGCATTCGGATTGTCAATTGTGAAACCTTGTTTTTGAATTGAGTCCTCAAAATCAATTGAGGCACCGTCTAGGTAGGGCACGCTCATCATGTCGACGACCACCTCAACCCCGTTGAATGCCGCTACGGCATCGTCTTCGGAGAGCTGTTCGTCGAAAAAGAGCTGGTAAATAAGACCTGAGCAACCGCCCGGCTGAACTGAGACTCTGAGTCTCAAATCGTCTCGCCCCTCAGCTTCGAGCAAGGTCTTGACCTTGGAAACGGCGGTTTCAGTTAGAACTACCCCGTGTGATGACACTGCTTGGCTCATGAAATCCTCCTGTTCCCAGTTTAAGCCATGTTTCGCCGCAAGGAATTCCCGTGCAACAAAAGCAGGGCCTCAGCCTCCATCGCGTGCCTCAGAGTGGGCAGGTGCTGAGACTCGTTTGGGGAATGCGCCCTGGAATCTGGCTCTTCGACACCCGTGACCAGAATCTGGGCCTTTGGGAATAGCTCTGCAAACTTTGAAATGAACGGAATTGAGCCACCCACCCCATATTCCACAGGCTCTTTCTCCCATGCGGCCGCCATGGTTTGCTTGGATACTCTTGAGGCCCATCCGCTAATCGCTTGATATCCGGGGCCCAATTCGACATCACCGAATTCCAACTTGGCCCCGAACGGAACGTGGTCCCGAAGGTGTTTCTTAAGGGCATCCAGGCCTGCCTCTGGACTTTCGGCAGGCGAGATCCTCATGGATATCTTTGCGCGGACGCTGGGCTGAAGAGTGTTTGAGGAGACGTCGACAGCGGGATTATCGATGCCAATCACCGTAATTGCCGGCTCTCCCCAGTTTTGCTGGAGGATCCCCTTGGACCCGATGCGCTGCACATCCGACAGTAAGCCAGAGTCTTGACGAAGTTGGCTCTCTGTATAGGGCAGGTCAGCGACAGCAGACGACCCCAGCCCCGCAACCGCGACGTCCCCGCTCTCGGTGTGGAGTGATGCCAGCAGCCGAATCATCGCGGTCATCGCGTCTGGAACCGGTCCCCCAAACATTCCAGAGTGGACTGCATGGTCCAGGGTGGAGACCTTCACCACGACCGAAACCAAACCTCGCAAAGTGGTTGTCAGGGCAGGTGTACTTGTGTCCCAGTTTCCTGAGTCGGCAACAACGATCAGATCTGCCTCTAAGTCTTTTCGGTTTGCCTCCAGGAAATTATCGAAGGAGGGCGAGCCCGCCTCTTCTTCCCCCTCTATAAAAACGGTTACACCTAGCCGCAGGTCTTTGGAGAGTTCCTTGAGCACCTCCAGTGCTGTGAGGTGGGTAACAATTCCAGACTTGTCGTCTGAAACTCCGCGGGCAAAGAGACGATCGCCCTTCAGGGTTGCGGTGAATGGTTCGGAATCCCAGTCCTCGACTTTGCCTGGTGGCTGCACGTCGTGGTGAGCGTAAAGCAGAACGTGCGGGGCATCCTCTACTCCCCCTCGTCTTGCTATCACAGCGGGGGCTCCTTGAGTTCCGTCTGGTTTGCTGGCACGCCGAATTTCAATCCAATCGAAAAACTCAAGCTTTCCAAGTTCACTTGCAACCATTTCGGCGGACTTTTCTAAATTCGCAGGATCAAAACTTGCCCAAGCGATTCCTGGAACTTTCACCAGCTCAGAGAGAACACCCACCTGTTTTGGAAACTTCGCTGCCACAAGTTCCTTGACCCTGGGTACCAGCGAGTTATCTAGATCAATTTCAGGAAAGGACATGCCGCTAATCTAGTGGTTGTCCAAAGGAACTAAATGACAGACGCAACCCCGAAACAAAGTGGCAAAGGCAAGCCGACACCGCCTCGCAAAGTTAGCGAAGCTCAACGCAAAAAGCCTCTAGTTGGAGACCGCAGCAAAGAAGCTAGAGCGGCTCAACGAGCCAAACTCCGCGAAGAGCGCAACAAGGCTCGCGAAGGAATGATGGCGGGTGATGAAAAGTACTTAACCATCAGAGATCGCGGACCGCAGCGTAAGTTTGCTCGCGATGTCGTTGACTCTCGCTTTACCGCGGGAGAGCTTGTGCTTCCAGCACTATTCGTTGTAGTTCTGCTCACATTTGTTGAGTCGATTGAATTGCAAGTCATTTCCCTTTTTGCGATGTGGGGACTCTTTGCCGTTGTTGCTTTCGATGCCTGGCTGATCAGCCGCGCTGTGAAGAAAGTGGCGGGAGCGAAGTTTGGTCAAGATAAGTTGGAGGGCGGTTTGGGCTGGTACGCAGCGATGCGTTCTATTCAAATGCGTGCCATGAGGATCCCTAAGCCACAGGTCAAGCGCTTTTCGAAAGTCAAGTAATGAAATACCGAGTGCTGGGAAATTCCGGATTCAAGATTTCTGAAATCACATACGGTAACTGGCTTACGCACGGCGGAACCGTAGAGGAAGACCAGGCGATCAAGACCGTCCACGCCGCCTTTGATGCCGGAATCACCACCTTCGACACCGCAGACGTTTACGCAAATCTAAAGGCCGAAGAAGTTTTAGGTAAAGCGCTGCAAGGCAAGCGCCGAGAGGGCCTTGAAATCTTCACCAAGGTTTACTGGCCAGTGGCCGACAAGGGACCTAACGATGTCGGTCTGAGCAGAAAACACATTATGGAGTCAATCAATGGCTCGCTAAAGAGACTCGGAACTGATTACGTGGATCTCTATCAAGCTCACCGTTTTGATTACGAGACTCCCCTAGAAGAGACGATGCAGGCGTTTGCCGATTTGGTTCGTGCAGGAAAAGTCCTCTATGTCGGTGTCTCAGAGTGGAACGCGAAGCAAATCGCTGCCGGTCACAAGCTAAGCAAAGAACTTGGTTTCCAATTGATCTCTAACCAACCGCAGTATTCAATGCTTTGGAGAGTCATTGAGGCAGAGGTAATCCCTACCTCCCAGGAGTTGGGCATTTCTCAAATCGTTTGGTCTCCAATGGCGCAGGGCGTTCTAACAGGTAAGTACTTGCCAGGTAAGCCAGTTCCAAGTGGTTCGCGAGCTGCCGACCCGAGCACTAGTTCGATCATCCAGAAATACATGGGTGAAGAAACCCTGACCAAAGTTCAAGGATTGAAGCCAATAGCTGAACAACTCGGCATAACGATGGGCCAGCTTGCAATTGCCTGGGTCTTACAGAACAAGAATGTTGCTTCCGCAATTGTCGGTGCGTCAAGACCTGAACAAATTGCAGACAACGTAAAGGCAGTGGGAATCGAAATACCTCAAGAACTCATGAAGCAAATTGATGAAGTCCTTGCGGGAGTGATTGCTACTGATCCAAAACTAACCAAGAGCCCTGAGACTAGGCCTTTGTAATTTTTCTTGGCCAGCCAGGGCCCTCGTAGATAAAGCCCGTGTAGCCCTGGACTAGATCAGCACCAAGCCGAATTCGCTCTTGGAAATCTTGCTTGGTAAACACTCCCCCAACGGAGATAACCGCGTAGTTGGCGCCCAGCCTGGAACGCAAAAGTCTAAGAATTTCTTTTGAGCGCTCTGCTAAAACTGGTCCACTGAGGCCACCGGACTCCGACGCCTTTGCAGTTTCAGAAATTCCCAATCTGGAGATTGTGGTGTTAGCGGCTATCACTCCTGCGAGTTCCAACTCTTGAACCAAAGAAGCGACAGCTTCGATGTCCCCGTTGTCTAGGTCAGGTGCAATTTTCACAAGCACTGGTTTCCCAAGCGACTGAGCCTTCACTTCTTTCAGGATTGGTTTGAGTGTTTCCACCTGCTGCAAGTCTCGAAGACCCGGGGTGTTTGGCGAAGAAACGTTAACGGCTATGTAGTCGGCGTACTTTGCCAGTAGCGATGCACTGCGACTGTAATCTGCCACAGCCTCTTCCAAAGGTGTGACTTTGCTCTTGCCAATATTCACCCCAATGATGGGGAGATTTTTTGAATTCGCGCGAAGTTTTGCGAGCCGAGTAGCAATTGCCGCAGCACCGTCGTTATTGAACCCCATTCGATTGATCAAAGCTCGGTCCCTCACCAAGCGAAACAATCTTGGTTTGGGATTACCGGGTTGCGGTAGCGCAGTTACAGTCCCAATTTCAACGTGACCAAAGCCCAATGCATGTAAAGGCTTGATCAGTTTGGCATTTTTATCAAAGCCGGCAGCTACTCCAAGTTGATTTTCAAACTTGAGTCCCATCACTATGTGATCACGCCTGGCATTTCTGGCTCGAAGTAAGCCAATTGCGGAAAAGAATTTGAGTGCGAAAGCGCCTAGATGATGTGCTAATTCCGGATCAATTTTTGTAAATACAAGCTTGAAAATAAACTTGTACAAGTTCTAATCTCCTCGCAAATTGCGAATTGCTGATTCGAAGTCCTCAAGATTGTCCCAGGCTTGGTAAACGCTCGCGAATCTCATGTAGGCCACTTGGTCAAGATTTCTTAGTGGTTCCAAGATTGCAAGGCCGATGTCTTGTGCCTCTATGCTTGCCGCACCCGTAGCTCGAAGGTTTTCTTCCACTTGCTGTGCCAGGAGCGCCAAGTCTGCATCAGTGACCGGTCTCCCCTGACACGCCTTTCTCACGCCCGCAACAATTTTGTCCTTACTGAATGGCTCGACTACTCCGCTGCGCTTGGTCACCATAAGACTGGCAGTCTCGATAGTGGTGAATCTTTTGTTGCATTCAGGGCACTGCCTGCGACGCCTAATTGAGGAACCGTCGTCGCTAGTTCTGGAGTCGATGACCCTAGAGTCGCTGTGTCTACAAAATGGGCAGTGCATATTTCCTCGCTTAGCTAAATCTAATTCGAGACGCGTCTCCGTGCCCGCTCAAACCCTCGGCTTTGGCAAATGTTTCTAAGTCTTGGGTGATTTCTTGCAGCGCGGATTTGGTGTAGCTAACCAGCTGTTGCGGGCGAAGGAACGAGTGCGGTCCTAGTCCCGGCCCAAATTTCGCTTGCTGCCCAGTGGGTAGCACGTGATTTGACCCTGCTAAGTAGTCACCCAGGCTCACAGGAGAGAAGTCGCCGAGGAATATCGCACCAGCATTTGAGATTTTTTTGGCAACTTCTTCAGGTGCTCTAGTTTGAATTTCCAGGTGTTCTGTTGCGTACTCATTCGCAATCTCAATTGACTGATCAAGCGATTCGCTCAGCACGAGTGCCGATTGAGCACCTGACAAGGAAATCTCAACACGAGAACGATTTGCCGTTTTTTGAATCTGTCGCTCCAGTGATTTCTCGACGGAAGCAATAAGTTGCTCGGAATCAGTTACCAATACGGAAGCAGCATTTTCGTCGTGCTCTGCCTGAGAGATTAGATCTGCGGCAATAAAGTCAGGATTCGCCGAATTGTCTGCGATTATCAGAATTTCGGTGGGTCCAGCCTCGGAATCAATGCCAATCACTCCGCGAAGCAGCCGCTTTGCGGATGCGACGTAAATGTTGCCTGGACCGGTAACCATTCGCACCGGCTCTAAACCGATTTCCTTCACGCCATAGGCGAACGCAGCGACAGCACTTGCTCCACCAATGGAGTACACCTCTGTGACTCCGAGCAAGTGTGCGGTGGCCAAAATTGTTGGATGAGGTTTGCCCTCAAAAAGTTTTTGTGCCGGAGAGGCAAGCGCAATCCGCTTCACCCCTGCTGCTTGAGCGGCAACCACATTCATCACAACCGAAGATGGGTAGACAGCTTTGCCACCGGGAACATATACCCCAACCGATTCGACGGGCTGGTAACGGGTGATTACTTTTGCCCCGTCAGAGAGAACTGTCTCGCTGGTAACTGGGATATTCGACTCGGATACCTTTCGAACCCTTTCAATCGAAATCTCAATGGCCGCTCGCAATTTGGGTTCTAAATTCTCAGCAGCGGATTTGAGATCAGAGGGAGAAAGCCTCAAGGATCCAGGCCTCACACCGTCAAACTTCTCGGCGTGAGAGAGAAGGGCAGCCTGGCCTTTGGTTCTAACCTCATCGACCAGCACCTCGGTATCTGCCAGGGCCTTTTCGATGGTCAGCTCAGCTCGCGGCAGCAAGGTTGCCACCCGGTCCGCTGTTACTGGACCTTCCCAAGCGATTTTGCGCAAAGCGTACTCCCCAACGAAGTGTTATTTGATGCCCTAACCTTATCCCGATATGACTAATCAGGACTTGAGCTTCCCGCTTGAAGGCGCGGACGCACTTAAGGCAACTTTTAGATTGCATGCCTCGGGAGTATCCGTTATCACCTTGAGCTCGGATACCGGAAACCCGCTTGGCTTTACCGCAACCTCGGTTACTTCGCTGGGTTCGAACCCGCCATTGGTTTCCTTCAATGTTGCCAGCGGTTCGAGCAGCTACCCGTCATTGGTGCCCGGACGAACCATAGCAATCCACACCCTCAGCGCGGACAACTTGGGATTGGCACAGCGCATGGCAGGGCCTGCCGCTGAAAGATTTTCGGCTGCTGACTGGAAGTTCCAAGACCAGGCCCCGGTATTCGATTGCGCTTCTGCTGTGCTGATAGGAAAAATTCGCCAGGTAATTGCCGTTGAAGCGAATGCGGTGGTTGTGGTCGATGTCATAAAAGGGCGCGAATTTGGCGAGAGCCACTCGCCACTTCTCTACTATCGCCGAGGTTATCTCACCTCTGGCGAGAGGCTCGCAGACAATTTTTAGTTGACGGCATCGACGCCAAGTAGTGCCTTTAGTTCGCCAAACAGGTCTTGACCAACCGCTACCCGCTGAGGCAAAACGAAATGCTTTGGCTCCGCCCCTCCAAATAACTTGATCTGAACTTCCACTGGTCCTGGGTGAGAGTCCAAAATCGCATTAAGTTGTTCCAGTCGTGTTCTGGTTGCCATGGACTCGCGCAGGGAAAGCTGAATGATTCCACCTTGCTCGCGACCGGCGTCGAGCACATCTAAAGAGAAAACCTGGAGTTGTACTTCTTCGTCACGCCTTGAGATTCTTCCCCTGATTGATACCGTTTGATCTGGAACAAGAAGCTCTTTGTTCTCCAGATAAGTCTTGCCCATAAACATAATTTGAATCTCACCGGTGAAGTCCTCAACGGTTACTTGTCCGTAAGGATTTCCACTTGATCTTGCTACGCGATGCTGCACCTGAGTAATCAAGCCTGCAACTGTGACTGTTTCACCATCGGCTATTGAACTCTCTCGGAGTGCGGCGATAGTCATATCAGAGTTTCTAGCAATCATGCTCTCTTGGCCAGCCAGTGGATGATCCGAGACGTACAAGCCAAGCATTTCGCGCTCGTGCGCCAAAAGATCTCGCTTTGTCCACTCTGGCAAATCCGGAATGGCTATAGCGGCTGGATCGTCCTCGAAAAGGTCTCCAAATAAATCCATCTGTCCGTTTGCCGTTTGGCGCTTTAGTACAGCAGAAGATTCGATTGCTTCTTCGTGGACTGCAAACAATGCGCGCCTTGCATGACCAAGGGAGTCAAGGGCGCCGGCCTTGATAAGCGACTCCACCACGCGCTTGGTTGCTGCGTGTGCGGGAACTCGAGTAAGGAAGTCTTGGAAAGAGGTAAATGGCGAGGACTCCCTGGTTGCGACAATCGCATCCACAACGTTCTTACCAACGTTTCGAATTGCGCCTAAACCAAAGCGAATGTTCTCCCCCACAGCGGCAAAGATTCCAATTGATTGATTTACATCGGGTGGCAATACCTTGATGCCCATTCGGCGACATTCGTTTAGATAGACGGCCAGTTTGTCTTTGGAATCGCCCACGCTAGTGAGCAGAGCCGCCATGTATTCTGCAGGGAAATTAGCCTTCAAGTAAGCGGTCCAGTATGACAGCACGCCATAACCCGCAGAGTGCGCTTTATTGAATGCGTAATCAGCAAATGGGAGCAGAGTGTCCCAGAGTGCCTTGATGGCGCCTTTGCTGAAACCCTTATCCGACATTCCCTTTGAGAAAATCTCAAACTGCTTTGCTAGTTCTTCGGGTTTCTTCTTACCCATGGCTCGTCGCAGCAGGTCTGCTTGTCCAAGCGAGTACCCTGCCACTTTTTGAGCCGCAGCCATTACCTGCTCTTGATAAACAATCAGGCCATAGGTCGGGTCAAGAATCTCCCGCAATGGTTCTGTCAGTTCTGGGTGAATTCCTTCGGATTGTTGCTGGCCGTTCTTGCGCTGTGCGTAGTTGATGTGCGAGTTCATGCCCATAGGCCCTGGGCGATAAAGTGCGATTACAGCTGAGATGTGCTCGAACTCGGTTGGTTTCAGGATTCTAAGCAGCTGACGCATTGCATCACCATCGAGCTGGAATACACCCAAAGTGTCACCGCGCGAGAGCAGTTCAAAAGTCTTTTCGTCTTTATTGAGATCTAGATCTTCAAGTACGACCGACTCGCCCCTGTTGTTCTTGATGTTTTCAAGCGCATCGTCAAGAACAGTTAGGTTTCTGAGCCCTAGGAAGTCCATCTTCAAAAGACCAAGATCATCACAGGGTGGTTGGTCAAATTGGGTGATGATTGCGCCGTCTTCTTCGCGCTTCATGATTGGAATGACATCCATCAGAGGTTCTGCTGACATGATGACACCCGCGGCGTGAACACCCCATTGGCGCTTCAGACTCTCAAGTCCTCGGGCCAATTCAAATACTTTCGAGCTCTCGTCATCGGAAGTGATGATTTCTCTGAACTCGGCCGCTTCGGAATAACGCTCAGCACT
>JBEEIU010000028.1:0-6857 GCA_041169705.1 Actinomycetota bacterium | reverse complement strand
AAGTCTCAGTCCTAGAAGCCGGATTGATTCCTTCCTCATCAAGGAATCCTCTGACCTCTTCGCCCCCTTGCCAACCGCCCGAGTACTGTCCTTGCGACGCATAGAGCGACAAATCGGCTGGGAGCTTTACTGCGGCAAGAACTTTCTCTTTTTCGGTTCTTAGATCTGATGCTTGGAAGCTGGCTGGCTGCTCCATGGCCGTTAGGGCAAGAAGTTGCAGAAGGTGATTTTGAATTACGTCCCTGGCTGCGCCGATACCGTCGTAGTATCCTGCACGACCGCCGATGCCGATATCCTCGGCCATCGTGATTTGAACATGGTCAATATGTTCGGAGTTCCAGATTGGCTCAAACATTTCATTAGCAAATCTCAAAGCCAGGATATTTTGAACGGTTTCCTTACCAAGATAGTGATCGATTCGGAAGACTGAGTCGGGCGGAAAAACATTCTCCACAACCTGGTTTAGCTCAATCGCGGTCCCTAAATCACTACCGAAGGGCTTCTCGATAACCACGCGTCTGAATTGTCCCTCTGATGCGTCTGCCAAACCAGCCCGGTCCAATTGCCCAACAACCAAGGGGAAGTCTCTCGGTGGAATCGAGAGGTAGAAAACGTGATTTCCGGCTGTTCCTCGCTCGCGATCGAGCTCATCAATAGTCTCTTTAAGTTTTTGAAAAGCCTCGGGATCATCGTGCTGTCCTGCCACAAAGCGAATGCCTCGGGAGAGTTGATTCCAGACTTCCTCAGACCAAGGTGTGCGAGCGTGAGCCTTCACCGAATCATGAACTTGCTTCTCGAAGTCTTCACGACTCCATTCGCGTCTGGCGAAACCAACCAGCGAAAACGCCGGCGGCAACAAACCACGATTTGCCAAATCGTAAATCGCCGGCATCAGTTTCTTTCTGGAGAGGTCTCCAGTAACGCCAAACATGATTAGACCAGAGGGTCCGGCAATCTTCGAAAGGCGACGATCCTTTGGATCGCGCAGTGGGTTTGTTGTCACTATCCGATGACCTTCTTTATTAGTTCAAGGTCTGCAATCGGGTTGGTCAAGATAAGAGTGAGAACCGGGAGGCCATTCGCCTCAATTACATTCGCATCCCCGGCAGCTTGTGCACCTATTAGGGTTCCGAAAGTGAATGGCCTATCTGGCACCGCCAGGTCAAAATCAGATTTTTGAACTAGCTGAAGAAACACACCTTGTCTTGGACCACCCTTGTGGTACTGCCCAGTGGAATGCAGGAAGCGTGGGCCCCAACCAAAGGTGGTCGGGCGTCTGGTCTTATTGGCTAGAAGATCTCGCAATTGCTCAAACTGCGGAAGTGCAATTCGGTTCAAGTAGGCGTGAACCGAGATGTATGAGTCTTCATTTGCGATTGCGAGCAGTTGCTGAAGCGCCGCTTCAACGGTGCTGCCCTCAAGCTTGAAACCTTTAGCAACTACGGATATTCCTCGGTCCACAAAATCGGTTTCCTGAGAGGAAATTGGGGAATCGAGGAGCGCGCGAGCTGCAATCTTGGCAGATTCGACATTTGGTTGGTTGAAAGGATCGATACCCAAAATCCAGCCGGCCGCCGCGGTTGCGTATTCCCAGAGTAAAAACAACTCGCCCAGTGACCCTTCGAAAGCGACATCAGCGCCTCCAAGGTTCGCGCCAAATCTGGTGTGCAGAGTGTCGAGTGGTTTGAAACTTATCTCTGGAGCGCTGGAGGTAACGACCACTGGAAGTGTTCCGCGTTGATTCTTACCGGTTGATTCTGCAACCAATTGTTCTACCCAGTCACCGAACCCGGGCAGGTCGTCTGATTCAATTAGGAACTTGTCCTTGAAACTAGAACCCGCAGGAATCCGAGTCAGCGCAGCAGCAAGCCAAAGGGCTGGGTTTTCCTCGGAGTCCGCCTCGAGAATTGGGCTGACAGCGGATGCTGAGCTCAGAAGTTCGAGAACGTCAGCACCAGCAAGCCCCGATGGAACCATTCCGAATGCGGTCAGCGCACTATATCTTCCACCGACATTTGGATCGGCGTTGAAAACCTTGAAACCACTTTCTCTGGAGGCTTTATCAAGTGGGGAACCAGGATCGGTAACAATCACAATTCTTGATAGCGGATCAATGTCAGCTTCTCTGAAAGCGAATTCAAAAGCGCGCTTCTGAGAATCGGTCTCGACTGTTGAGCCGGACTTCGACGACACCACAACCGCAGTTCGGTCAAGCTCAACTAAAGCGGCTGCTACTTGAGATGGTTCAGTGCTGTCAAGCACAACCAACTCGATTCCACTGTTCTTAGCAATAACCTCTGGGGCTAAAGAAGAACCACCCATTCCGCAGAGAACAATTCGATTTATACCTTGCGATCTAAATTGATCTCGCAAGTTCAAAATCTCTGGAATCAACGCAACGCTGTCTTTTGCTGACCCGGTCCAACCCAGGCGAATTGAAGCTTCAGGTTGCGCCTCAGATCCCCAAATGTTTGAGTCCTTCTGCGCAATTCTGGAAGCTATTTGATTCCGCACCAAATCGGCTACAACAGGCCGCAAGGTGTCCTGTAATTGGGTGGCTACTTGAAGTTTCATTTTGCTGCTTGAAGAGCCTTATCCACTGTTTCAACAAGTTCATTCCATGAAGCGATGAACTTCTCAACGCCCTCAACTTCTAGGTGTTCGGTCACGTCGGCAAAGTCGATTCCGGCGTCGGCAAGTTGCTGCATGGTTCCCTTGGCGGAAACAATGTTCGGCTCAATGGTGTTGGCCGAAATTTTGCCGTGATCAAAAGTTGCAAACATAGTCTTCTCTGGCATGGTGTTTACCAAGTTAGGGGCAACCAATTCAGTTACATAGAGAGTGTCCGGTAGCGCTGGGTCCTTCACTCCAGTGGAGGCCATCAATGGACGCTGTAGCTGAGCACCAGCAGCCGCAAGTGATTGCCAGCGCTCGGTTGCGAATTTGTCTAAGAACAGTTCATAGGCCAAACGAGCGTTTGCCAGGGCTGCCTTGCTCTTTAGCCCCAGCACCTCTGGATTTCCTAGCGCAAGCAATCGCTTGTCAACCTCGGAGTCAACCCTGGAAACAAAGAAAGAAGCCACAGAATGAATCTTTGACAAGTCGTGGCCATTTGCCTTGGCTTTCTCCAGACCAGCAAAGTAGGCCTCGATTACCTCGGCATAGCGTTCGACTGAAAAAATCAGAGTCACGTTGACCGAGATTCCCGCTGCAGTCACTTCTGTGATGGCCTTGAGGCCCGGCTTGGTGGCAGGGATCTTGATCATCACATTTTCTTTTGAAACAAGTTTGTATAGCTCGAGAGCCTGGGTAATGGTGCCTTCCGCATCGTTTGCTAGGCCTGGCTCTACCTCGATAGAGACTCGACCATCAACACCTTTTGAAGATTCGTAAATTCCACGGAAGATTTCGCAGGCATCTGCAACGTCTTTACTCGTGATGTTCGCGATTGCCACTGCGGTTGAGGAGCCTCGCGCTGCCTCAGCAGCAATTGCGCTCTTGTAACTCTCGCCATTACTCAGCGCGGCGGCAAAAATTGTCGGATTGGTTGTTACACCGCGAACGCTGTGAGTCTTTATAAGTGATGCGAGGTTCCCTGATTCGATTCGGTCTCGTGAGAGGTCGTCCAACCAGATGGACACTCCAGCCTGGGTGAGTTGTTCTAGATTTGAAGTCATTATTTGGATCCTTTCAAAACTTTTTCAGCGGCAGCCTCGACTGCTTCTGCTGTAATTCCAAACTCGCGGAAGAGTGTCTTGTAGTCAGCAGATGCTCCGTAGTGCTCAATGGAAACACTGTGACCGTGATCTCCGACGATTTCTCTCCAGCCAAGTGACAGGCCGGCTTCAACAGAGACTCTCGCCTTTACAGCGCTGGGCAACACACTCTCGCGGTAGTCCAGCGACTGCTCAGCAAACCATTCCAAACATGGAGCACTTACCACTCGAGTGGCAATTCCTTTAGCTTCAAGTTTTTCTCTGGCTGAGACCGCAAGTTGAACTTCTGAACCCGTGGCAATCAGAATCACATCGGGAACAGTCTTTGAACCGTCAACAAGGATGTAAGCACCTTTGGCGACTTCACTGGCAGGGGCAAATCCATTTCCACGGGGGAGGACTGGAAGATTCTGGCGCGATAAAACGATTCCCGCTGGACCCGTCTTTCGCTTCAGAACTTCGAGCCATGCAAATGATGTTTCATTCGCGTCAGCCGGCCTTACAACAGACAGGTTTGGAATGGCTCTCAACGCGGCAAGGTGCTCAATTGGTTGGTGGGTCGGCCCATCTTCACCCAGAGCAACTGAGTCGTGTGTCCAAACATAAATTGCTGGAACACCCATCAAAGCTGCGAGTCGAACTGCAGGACGCATGTAGTCACTGAATACCAGGAATGTCCCACCGAAGACTCTGGTGTGACCAGATAGCGCAATTCCGTTCAGGATTGAACCCATCGCGTGCTCGCGAATTCCAAAGTGTAGGACTCGCCCGGCAGGTTTAGGATTCCAGTGCTTGGTCTTCCACTTGGTTGGGACGAAGGATCCACCGCCCTCAATAGTTGTGTTATTTGATTCCGCTAGGTCCGCAGAACCACCCCAAAGCTCTGGCATAACACTGGCAATTGCGTTGATTGCCTTTCCGCTCGCGGCGCGAGTGGCGATTTCGGTGCCCGATTCAAATTTTGGAAGTGCTTCTTCAAGGCCCTTTGGAAGCTGTCCACTTTGCAAGCGAGCGAGAAGCTCAGCACCGCTTGGGTTCGCTGTCTTCCAAGCATCGAATGATTTCTGCCATTCAGCTTTGGTCGCTGCACCCCTGGAGATCAACTGCCTAGTGTGACCGAGAACTTCATCTGAAACTTCGAAAGCCTTCGCAGGGTCGAAGCCAAGTGCAACCTTGAGTCCAGCAAGTTCTTCCTCGCCGAGCTTTGATCCGTGAATCTTTCCGGTGTTCTGCTTGCTTGGCGAAGGCCAACCGATGATTGTCTTGAGAGTAATTAGTGTCGGCTGTGAAGTGTTCTGCTTCGCTTTTTGAATTGCCTCGTAGAGAGACTGAACGTCCTCTTTGTATTCGCCGCCTTGCTTCCAATCAACCTCGAGAGTTTCCCAACCATATGAGTGGTAACGCGCGGCCACGTCTTCGGTGAAGCTGATGTTTGTGTCATCCTCAATGGAAATTTGATTTGAATCGTAAATCACGATTAGGTTGCCAAGTCCTTGGTGTCCCGCCAAAGATGCTGCTTCAGCGGAAACTCCCTCTTGCAAGTCGCCGTCTCCGGCAATTACATAAACGAAGTGGTCGAACACAGACTCACCTGGTTTTGCACCCGCGTCGAATAATTCTCGTTCGAAGCGAGTTGAGTAGGCGAAGCCGGTTGCGGATGCGATTCCTTGACCGAGTGGGCCAGTTGTAATTTCGACACCGTCGGTGTGACCAAATTCAGGGTGACCCGGAGTGAGTGAACCCCAGGTTCTAAGGTCCTGGATGTCCTTTAGCTCCAGACCAAATCCGCCCAGGAATAGCTGGTTGTAAAGAGTCAGCGAAGAGTGCCCCGCAGAGAGAATGAAACGGTCACGTCCAATCCAGCGAGGATCTTTCGGGTCGTGGCGCATGACCTTCTGGAAAAGTAAGTAGGCGGCTGGGGCAAGGCTGATAGCTGTTCCGGGGTGTCCGTGGCCAGCTTTTTCTACGGCATCTGCGGCCAAAACCTTGGCGGTCTTTACGGCTTGATCATCTAAATGGTTCCAATTGAGCAAAACGAGTCCAATCGTAAAAAATTTGATTTGTGTGCGGCCTCATTGCCTAGATGTTGTTGGCAGTCTATACCGATAACAGCTGGGCAAAACGGCCTGCGGTAGACTTTTGGCAAATGTCCAATTCCACCACCCAACTTGTTGCGCGCCCAGGAAAAAAGCTCCTGGCTTACCTTGCGCTGACCAAGCCAAGGGTTATTGAGTTGCTCCTGATCGCCACGGTCCCAACCATGGTCCTGGCGGAACAGGGAATCCCCTCAATCTGGCTTATTTTGGCCACCTTGGTGGGTGGTGCGCTGAGTGCGGGGAGTGCGAACGCCTTCAACTGCGTGATTGATGCAGACATCGACAAGATTATGGGGAGAACCAAGAACCGACCCCTGGTCACCGGAGAGCTAACCAAGACCCAGGCCCTGGTTTTTGCCTGGGGCATCGGAATCGGCTCAATTCTTTGGCTAGGTTTCCTGGTGAACTGGCTCTCGGCTCTTTTGTCGCTGGCAGCAATCCTGTTCTACGTCTTTGTTTACACCCTTACCCTCAAGCGCCGAACCCCACAGAACATCGTCTGGGGTGGGGCAGCGGGAGCGATGCCGGCGCTTATTGGATGGGCGGCCGTTACCAACGAAGTATCGCTGACCGCCTGGATGCTCTTTTTGATTGTCTTCTTGTGGACTCCGCCACACTACTGGCCACTTTCTCTTCGCTATTTGGAGGATTACAAGTCCGCTGGAGTGCCAATGCTGCCGGTGGTTGCTAAGAACGAAGTTGTTGGTAGGCAAATCGTGCTGTATGCCTGGGCTTATTTCGCATCAACCATCCTGCTTATTCCGATTGCGCAGATGGGTCTGGTTTACTCAACAATCGCCATCGTCTCAGGAGTTTGGTTCACCTTTGAATCACACAAGCTATATGGCGAAGCCAAGAGCGGAATTCCACAGAACCCAATGAGGCTGTTCCACGGTTCTATCACGCACCTCACGCTAATCTTCGTGGCGATTGCAATCGACCCGCTTTTGCCGTTCTAGGCCTTTATCTCTTCAAGTCTTCTTAGCGCCTCGTCTCGCTCAATCGAGTGATCACAGATTGGCTCCGGATACCCGTTAGCTAGACC
>JBEEIU010000027.1:0-5248 GCA_041169705.1 Actinomycetota bacterium | reverse complement strand
TTTAGATCTGGAAGCGAAACATCACCATCGCCGTCGAGGCCGATGACGAACAATCCGCGCTGCTTAAATTCCTTGATTGCCTGATTCAAATTGCTTGCAAGGGCCACTGGCACTCTTGCTGCGGCACCAGCAGAGGTCTTCCAAGCAGAGGCAGTGACTCCAACCGAGCGACGCTGCGGCAAGACGATACCGTGACCACCGAAAGCTGCGACTGACCTAATGATTGCTCCAAGGTTTCTTGGATCCGTAACGCCATCTAGTGCAACCAATAGAGGCAACTGTCCCTTGGTTTCATCCAAAAGATCCATCGGGTGCTTGTAGTTGTAGGGAGGCACTGCGAGCGCGATTCCCTGGTGGACACTGTCACCACCGGTCATGCGATCAATCTCTGGGCGGGTGACCTCATTGATTGCGATGCCACGGTTGTTTGCGATCGCGATGGACTCTCTTACTCGGTCATCGATTTCGATGCGCTGGGCGATGTAGAGCGCGGTGGCTGGCACCCGAGCCTTTAGAGCCTCAACAACCGAATTTCTTCCAGATAGAACTTCTCCGGAAATTGCCCTGGAACCCATGCCTTGGCGCCCTGCGACGAATTCACCCTTGCGTACCGGGCGCTCCACCTTGGACTTCACCGCGGACTTCTTGGAGGCAGCCTGCTTGGCTTTGTAGGCCTTGTGGTAGGGGCGGTCCTCTGCCTTAGGCGTTGGGCCTTTGCCCTCTAGAGCCTGGCGGCCATGGCCTCCGGTTCCAACCTTGGAGCCCTTCTTTTTTGACTTTCCAGTACCACCCGGACGACCTGGTTTTGCCATTAGCTAAGACTCCAATGTGTTGAGGAAGCGTCATCTGAAAGTTCAATTCCCGCAGAAGCCAAACGGTCTCTGATGCTGTCGGCGAGTGCATAGTCCTTGTTCTCGCGAGCTTGATTTCGTTGCACGATCATTGCCTGGACCAAAACATCTAGAGCCCTGTGGGTTTCGTCTTTCTCGGCACTCCACTGACTTGGGGCTAGGCCTAACACCTCGAGCATCTTCACTAACTCTGAACGCAGCTGTTTTGCCTCACGCAGTCTCTCTTCATCCAAAGCGGTATTTCCGTTTCGCACGTGCTCGTGAATCACAGCAAGTGCGGCAGGCACGTTCAAATCATCATTCATCTCAGAAACAAAATCTGCTGGGAGTTTTGCATTTGCGTCAATGCCCGAGTGTTGGGTCTTTGAAAGGACTCGTTCGCTTCGTTGCAGAAAGCCAGATATTCGCTCGAGAGCAACTTCGGCTTCGCTAAGTACTCCTGGCTGGTAGTCCAATACTGAACGATAGTGAGCAGACAATAAGTAGTAACGAACTGCCTCAGGTGAAGCAAGTGCAAATAGGTCTGCCGAGGTAATCGAATTGCCCAAAGACTTAGACATTTTTTGGCCAGAGACATTAACCAGACCGTTGTGCATCCAAATCTTTGCGAACTTGTGACCGGCAGCACTGCTTTGCGCGAGCTCATTCTCGTGATGCGGGAATCGAAGGTCCAATCCACCACCGTGAATGTCGAACTCCGTTCCCAGGTAGTGCGAACTCATTGCCGAGCACTCGATGTGCCAACCAGGCCTTCCGTTTCCCCACGGTGATTCCCACGCGGCCGTCTTTGGCTCTGTGTCCTTGGCCGCCTTCCAAAGTGCAAAGTCGGTGGCCCGCTTTTTACTCTTCGAGGTCTCGCCACCTTCCATGTCTTCGATCGACTGGTTAGTTAGTGCCCCGTAGGTGGGCCAAGAAGCCGAGTCGAAGTAAACATCAGCCGAACCATCCAGTGCCTGATAGGCGTGACCCATGGCAATGAGTTCTTGAATTATTTGAATCATTTGCGGAATGTGTCCGGTTGCGCGCGGCTCATAGGTTGGGCGCTGAATACCGATGCGTGCGTAGTCGGCAGCAAAAATAAGTTCATTGGCGTAGGCAAGTGCCCACCAAAGCTCCCCGGATTCCTTGGCCTTTTCTAAAACCTTGTCGTCAATATCTGTCACGTTGCGCACCAGAGTGACTTTCAACCCAGAGTGGCTAAGCCAACGAGACAAAAGGTCATAGACCAGTGCAGATCTGAGGTGACCAATATGCGGGGCAGATTGCACCGTTGGCCCGCAAACGTAAATCCCGACTTCGCCTTTTCTCAGCGGTACCAGGTCAGTAAGCTCACCCGATTTAGAGTCGAAGATTTTCATAGTGGCCAGCCTAGCTATCGCTTCTTACCAAAGCCGTTGCCACCGCGGCAATGCCCTTGGAATCAGCCAAGAATCCAAGTCCGTCGGTGGTTGTGGCGGAAACCGAGACTTCGCATCCAAGTATTGAACCCAGTACCTGTTCTAGTTCTGATCTGCGTGGCCCAATCTTCGGTTGATCTGCAATCACCTGAACCGAAACGTTTATGGGACTAAGTGATTTTGACTTTAGTAGTTCCAGGGTTGCAGCCAGGAAGACCTCCCCCGCAGCTCCGGCATACTCCGCTCGATCAACACCGAAGTTCGAACCAATGTCGCCAAGTCCGGCGGCACCCAAGAGCGCATCGACTATTGCGTGAGCTATTGAGTCCCCATCGCTGTGACCCGCGAGCTGGTTTAGCCCTGGCCACTTTAGGGTTCCAAGCACCAATGTTCCAGAATCGGAAAACGCATGTGCGTCTGTTCCGATTCCAACTCTTGCACTTCCAAAGAGAGCCTCTGCTCTTTCCAGGTCACTCTTGGTTGTCACCTTGAACGCCATTTCAGATCCAGCAACCGTGGTCACAGGTTGGCCCAGGCTCTGCATCAGAGCAGCCTCATCGGTAAAGGTTCCCGTTGCAGCGGAAAGTGCGGAACGCAACTTTGAAACTTCAAACCCCTGTGGTGTTTGCGAAGCGACTATTTGAGAGCGATCTAGATTTTGAATCACCAGATCGCCACTGACTTGCTTCAGGGTGTCCGAGACTGCAAGCGCTGGAATCACCGCTGCGGAGTTTTGCAATGCAGTTGCGACCCTCAGAAACACTTCGGTCGGAGTGAAAGCGCGAGCGGCATCGTGCACCAAAACATATTCGGATTCGATTGCCCCAAGGCCTTGAGCAACCGAATCTTGTCGCTCTTTGCCGCCAGGAACTAGCTGTACTCCGGGAAATTTACTTGTGACTTCGAGAAAAGCTGCTTCTTCACCTGGGGTGTGAACCACAACGATTTCGTGAGGCTTGAATTTCGAAATTCGATCCAGGGTGTGCTCCAAAAGAGTTTTCCCGCCGACCCGAACCAAGGCTTTTGGAAGGTTTGCGCCGAGGCGCTCACCGCGACCGGCGGCAACTACAACCACCGCGACATTCATGATTGCCTAGGAGGCCAAGACCTTGTCGAGTTCGGCAGATGCTTTTTCTTCATCTACTTTTCGAGCAAGGGCTAGTTCGGAAATAAGAATCTGACGAGCTTTTGCGAGCATGCGCTTCTCGCCTGCGGAAAGACCGCGGTCCTGGTCCCTTCTCCAAAGATCGCGAACCACTTCGGAAACCTTAATGACATCTCCGGAGGCCAGCTTTTCCAGGTTGGCCTTGTAGCGGCGGGACCAGTTGGTTGGTTCTTCAACGAACTCGGCACGGAGCACGTCGAAAACCTGCTTGACGCCTTTTTTGTCAATTACGTCGCGTACGCCCACCATCTCGACATTGGCAGCCGGAACCCAAATGGTTAGGTCGCCTTGGGCAACTTTGAGTTGAAGGTAGAGCTGCTTTTCGCCGCGAATGGTCTTTTCTGATACTTCAGTAATTTCAGCGGCACCGTGGTGAGGGTAGACAACCGTCTCGCCAACTTCAAACTTCATAGATTTCTTTCCGCTCCAAAACCCCGATTTTACCACAGACCCCGCCTGATTCCTAGGTTAGAATTAGGGCGTTCGGCCCCGGAGGACCATTGAATTTCAAAAAAATCTTGACCGTTGCAGTGCTGTCTGCCTCAGTTTTTGCCCTAAGCGGATGCTCACTTAGCCGAAATGTTGAGTCTTTGAAGCCATACGCCCCCTCCGACGGTACTCAGCTAAACCTTGAGAATGTCAAGGCCAGAAACTTTCTGATCGTAAAGGGCGAGTCGAACCAGGCACTGTTGATTGGCTCACTCGTAGCCGCTAAGGATGGAAATGTAACAGTCCAGACCCAAGACGGTCGGGGCGCAAAGGTTGAGTTCTCGATTGCCACCAAAGCTGGGGTCAAGAGCGACATCGGTTACAACGGCACCGAAGGATTCAAGTTCAACCTACCCGCCGAGGAAATCGCCGGAAACATGTACTCGGTTTACCTAAACGATGGGACTGGACCTGTGGAACTGTTGGTTCCAATCGTGGATGGCACCCTCGAGGAATACCGCCCATTCGCGGAGAAGCTCGGATAACTTCAATAAGAAAAAAGCCCTCGATTGTCGAGGGCTTTTTTCATTACTTCTTGCCTTGGCTCGCGACCGCAGCTGCACCGGCAGCCGCAGCCTCCGGGTCAAGATATTCGCCACCGGGAACAAGTGGTTTGAAATTTTCATCTAGTTTGTAAACCAGCGGGATTCCGGTTGGAATGTTTAGCTCCGCGATATCGGCATCAGAAATACCGTCCAGCTTCTTCACTAGCGCGCGCAGCGAGTTGCCGTGGGCGGTAATCAAAACAGTTTTGCCGGACTTCAGAACCGGAGCGATTTCATGTTCCCAGTAAGGGTTCATTCGAACCAGGACATCTTTCAGGCATTCGGTTTTTGGCAAGTCCGCCCCCAGTCCCTGGTAGCGATCGTCGTGGGCTTGGGAGAACTCGTTGTCATCTTCGATTGGTGGTGGCGGAACGTCAAAGCTGCGACGCCAAATCTGAAATTGCTCTGGCCCGTATTGCTCCAAGGTCTGAGCCTTGTCCATGCCTTGAAGTGCACCATAGTGACGTTCGTTTAGTCTCCAGGAACGCTGGGTTGGAATCCAGTTTCTGCCAATCTGGTCCAGCGCGATGTGAGCTGTATTGATGGCTCTTCTGAGTACAGAAGTGAAAAGAACATCTGGCTTTAGGCCTGACTCGGCGAGCAGCTCCCCTGCACGTGCTGCCTCCTTGCGACCCTGATCACTTAGGTCTACATCTACCCAGCCAGTGAAGAGGTTTTTCTGGTTCCAAACACTGTTTCCGTGTCGAAGCAAAATCAAGGTATAAGTCATGCGAAAGAGCTTAGCTTGCGGCTAGTCGACCTCTGGCAGAAGTTCGCGCGCCTCTTCTGCATCCATTCCCG
>JBEEIU010000026.1:0-5729 GCA_041169705.1 Actinomycetota bacterium | reverse complement strand
AATTAGCAGCTTGCCGTCAATTTCGTAAACCGACATGTTGCGGCCAATTTCACCAAGTCCACCAAGTGGAATGATTCGTAAGGTGCCCGATGCGAGCTTGGGAGGCTTTATTAGATCCACTATCTCGTCGTTCCAGCGACCTTCGGCAATGCGCCACCGGCGGCAGCATTGCGGTCAGGTCGGAAATTATCAAAACTAAGCCCAGGCACGGAAATCACTTGGTCGATACCGTTCTCAATTCGAGCGGCTTCTTCGTCTTCTGGACCAACTAGTGGTAAGCGAACCCGTGGAGAGTTAATAAGTCCAAGTCCATGCAGCACGTATTTCGCAGCAACCGTTCCGGGAACGTGAGTCATGATTGCGCGCTGCAGCGGTTCCAGTGCGTTGTGGGCCTTGAGTGCCGAGTGGAAGTCATTGCGGTTTGTCGCGTCAATCATTTCCCGGTAAGCGTGTGGTGCAATATTCGCGGTCACGCCAATCAAACCTGTAGCTCCAATCGCCACGTGAGCCAGCACGTTCGAGTCATCACCCGAGAAATACATAAGCCCGGTTTCAAGCATTAAGCGAGAAGCTTGCGCAAAGTCACCCTTGGCATCCTTTACCGCAACGATGTTTGGATGCTTGGCAGCGCGGTGGAAAGTATCGTATGAAATTGCAATTCCGGCTCGCCCTGGAATGTCGTAAAGAATTACCGGCAAATCGGTCGAATCCGCAATCAGTCGGAAATGTGTTAGCACTCCCGCCTGAGTGGGTTTGTTGTAATAAGGAGTGACAATCATCACACCATCTGCGCCGGCTTTTTCCGAAGCTTTGTAAAGCTGGATCGCGTGAGCAGTTTCGTTTGACCCACCACCTGTAATGATCTTTGCCCTACCGCCAGAAACGGACTTACCCACCTCAACCAGTCGGATCTTCTCAGCGTCAGTAAGTGTGGATGTCTCACCAGTGGTTCCGGTGACTACAACACCGTCCGCACCGTTAGTGATCACGTAATCAATGTGTTTTTCTGTAGCGTCCCAGTCAACTTCACCCTCGGATGTCATGGGTGTGACCAGCGCAACCAGCACCTGGCCAAACAAATCTTTTTGGGACGTAGTCATCGCTCTAGCATACCGAGCGCCTATTTGACAGTCGAGCGAAACAGGAGCAATCTGACATGGTGTTTGCAAGGCCAACGTTGGCATGGGGTATGTCCCTAAATTCGCTGACTCGCAATTTGCTGGCTGGTCTTACGGTTGCGATTGTTGCTTTGCCACTTGCCCTCGCATTCGGAATTGGTTCTGGACTTGGAGCAGCGGCAGGTATCGCCACTGCGGTAATCGCTGGAATGATTGCTGCGGCGTTTGGTGGAAGTAAGTATCAGGTGTCTGGGCCGACCGGTGCCATGACTGTAATTCTGATCCCGATAGTGCATCAATTTGGTCCAAGTTCCATCCTTCAGGTTGGATTGCTGGCTGGACTATTTTTGCTACTGGCCGCCGCCCTCAAGGTTGGACGCCACGTGCACAAATTGCCGGACTCGCTAGTGGAAGGTTTTACGGCTGGAATTGCCGTGATTATTGCCTTGCAGCAAATTGCTTTCATTCTCGGAGTCGATGTAGAGCACTCTGACAGGGTTTGGCAAAGTGCTTTTCTTGAAATTCAACATTGGCTGGCACAGCCATCCCCACACGCAATCGGCATTGCCTCGCTTGCCCTAATTGCAAACTTGTTCGGATCTTCTCGTTGGCCCAAACTTCCACTCGCACTGATCTCAGTTATTGTTCTCACTCTTGCCGTGGACATCATCGGGATTGACGTGCCGCGCATCGGCGAATTGCCACTGACCTTCCTGGCACCAAGCACTGAGTTTTTGGGCTTTGGAAATTGGACCGCACTTCTGGTTCCTGCATTAGCTGTAGCTTTTCTGGCTGGCTTAGAAAGTTTGCTGTCTGCTCGCATCGCAGACGGTATGAGTAAGCACGCGAATGACCACCAGCCAAACCGCGAATTGTTTGGGCAGGGGCTTGCAAATCTAGCCACCGCGTTTTTCGGAGGTATTCCTGCGACCGCTGCCCTTGCCCGGACGGCAGTGAACGTTAGGAGCGGAGCAGACTCTCGAATTGCAGCATTCAGTCACGCAGTTTTCTTGGCAATATTTGTTCTCGCAATTTCTCCAATTGTTGAGCGGATTCCACTGGCTGCGTTAGGTGGCGTGCTGATTGCCACCGCCTGGCACATGATTCGTCCCGTGGAGCTAAGGGCAACCGCTAGTAAGTCAAGACTTGATGGAATTATTCTGCTCGCAACCTTTATGGCGACCTTGATTCTCGACTTGATTTTGGCTTTAGCAATAGGGTTGTTGCTTCACTTGTTGCTTAGAAAAACAAACCTTTCGGTTTCCAAGATTCCAGTCAATCAAGAAGAGACACTTGGTGACTAGGGTGCGACCCTGCCGTTTTCGTTGAAGGCCGCGTAACTGAGCGGCATCAACTTGGCCCAGAAGTCTTCCATCTTCTCCGCAACCATTTCAATCTCACGCTGTGGGAAGGATGGGAAGTGCGTTCCCTCGCGCTTGGTGCGCAACGAGAGGAAGTTCATTAGCGATCTGGCATTCATTGTGACGTACATGCTGGAATAAATATTTAATGGCAGAACAATACGAGCCACTTCTCTGGCAACCCCGGCCTCAAGCATTCTTTGATAGGCCTCGTAAGCGGCGCGAACCACCATCTTGGTTTCCTGATCAACAAGTGCAGTTTGCTCAGCGGTGCCATCTTCAAATTCGTAGTGGCCTGGTTTTCCAATTTGAATTAGTTTGCGCTCAGGCCCTGGGACATAAAAAACCGGCCGCAGTTCACGATAGCGACCAGACTCCTCGTTATAGCTGGCGATGCGGTGACGCATAAATTCTCGAAACACAAAGATTGGTGCCTGAACGTAGAAGGTCATTGAGTTGTGCTCGAATGGTGAGCCGTGACGGTCGCGCATGAGGTAGTTGATTAGGCCCTTATCGCGCTTTTCGGTGTCGGCGTTGGAGGCGACTGCCGATTCCAGCGTCTGCTCCCCCTGGGTCGAAACTCTGGCCGCAAAAAGCACGTCGGCATCCTGGGCACTAGAGCGAATTAGCTCTACGGTCACATCGCTACGGAATTGAATCTCAGTCACGCCCCAAAGCCTAGAACCTTGGGAAAGTAAAAAAGCGCAACACTCCGACCCGGGGCCCAGAATCCGCTTAGGGTTGCTGTGTGATTCTCCCCGCAGAATGGATAACCCCTGGACTCGTGGCCCTTGCCCTGGTTCTGGGGCTTGCCTATAGATCTCTCGGGGGGCGGGGACGCAAGGTAGTGAACTCTGAGGTAATCGACCTGAAAAGACTCGGTGCAACCAAGCAGGGACTGCCGGTCAAGGCATTTGGGAAAAGTGCCACGCTCCTGCAGTTTTCCGCTCAGTACTGCGCGATTTGCCCAGGGGTTTCCAAGGCTCTTGGAAAGCTTGAGTACCGCCACGGAAACCTAAAGCACATCGAAGTGGACATCACGGACCGTTTGGAGCTTGCTGCCCACTTCAACATCAACGAAACACCCACGACCTTTGTTCTCAATAGCAAAGGGGAAATTGTGTATAGGGTGTCTGGTGCACCAAAACTTGACATTCTGTCTAAAGAACTAGAGAAACTGGGAGTGAAATGAGTGAACTAAAGCGTATCGATCCACGCGGACCAAGATTCGGCGCCGCAATAACTTCGGTATTTTCCATTCTGGCCGTGAACTTCACCTTCACCGGAAGCTGGATCTACTCCTGGGTGATTCTTTGGATTTTGCTGGTGCTTTTCTCCTGGAGTGTCTTCCTTCCGAGCAACACCCACCCCTACAACATCATTTTCCGCAAGTTTGTTCGTCCAAGACTCTCGGAACCCAAGGACCTCGAGGATCCAAGACCTCCGCACTTCGCCCAGAAAGTTGGTCTTAGCTTCGCAATTTTCGGAGTGGTCTCTGGATTCGTTTTTGTTCCTGGAGTGCAGTTGGCCGCAATCTTTATCTTCCTAGCCTCATTCCTAAACGCGTTCTTTGGATTGTGCCTAGGTTGCCAGATGTATTTGGGGCTAAAGCGTCTTGGAGTTATTCGCGGCTAAGCGAATTGCCTCGCGGATTGCCGCTCTGGCGCGCTTGCGATCTCCCGCTGCCTCGTAAGCTTCGCCGAGTCTAAACCAAAGTCTCCAGTCGCTATCTTTTGACTCAAGTTGCGCTCTGGCCTTCTCGAATGCACTAGCCGCGCTTTCTTTGGTTGCTCGCCCGCTGGGCCTAAGGTCAAGTTCTAATTCTGGGAAATTTTCTGATTCGAGTTGCTTAGAAAGTTTTTCGGAAGCAAAACCGAACCTGATTTCAATTGCAATTGACCAAATTGCGACAGCTGGAAAAACAAACATCGAGATACCGATAAGTTTTGGAATCAATTGAGGCTCTTGAACCAACACAACGGCCCGCGAACCAAAGATGATCACATAGGAAAGAGCGAGGGATGTCATTAGGACAACCCAGATTTTGGTCCTCACTTAGTCCTCGATGATTGATTCGAGGCCAATTCGCAATCCGTGCAGGGACTTGACCGCGTTTATCGAGAGCAGAATGCCGTGCGAGTAAGCAGAGTGTGAAGAGACATCGTGCGAAATGGTTAGCACCTCGCTGTTGCCGCCTAAGACAACATCCTGTTTGGCAGAAATGCCCTGGATGCGCAGTGAGTGAACTGGGACTCCCGCGACCATTTCGCCTCTAGCCTGCTGGCCCACCCCTGGAACAAGAGGTTGGTTTTCCCTGGCCTGAGAGATTAGTTCGGCGGTTCGGATTGCAGTGCCGGAAGGTGAATCCACCTTGCCAGCGTGGTGGGCTTCAATGATTTCAATCGAATCAAAAAACTTGGCTGCCTGAGCCGAAAAACGCTGCAGCAACATGGAGCCAACTGAGAAGTTAGGAATAATCAGCACCGCAGCCTCTGGGTGACTCTCCAGCTGCTTAGCAGCAACCATAACCTTTGCCTGGTTCCAGCCCGAGGTGCCGACAACAATCTTCAGGTTGTTACTAATCGCGTGCTCGACAACCTTTGGTGACACATCAGGGAGCGTGAAATCCAGAACGACATCAGCGCCGTTCATTTTGTCCAGTGGTGACTTCGAGTCGAGCAGCGAGTGCAGCGATAGATCCGCACTGGCATCTACAAGTGACTTGGCAAGAGTACCCATGCGGCCAGAAGCACCAACGATTGAAACAGATGTCATGTCCCAAACCTACCAAGTCTTGGCGCTGAGTCCAGCGAGACTTTCTTCGCCGACAGCAATTAGGGAACGCTGAGAGCTCTGCAGGTGTGCGGCAATTTCGGTAACCGAATCTAGATCGACCTTTCGGAACTCTTGCATTAAGTCCCCAACTGAAAAGTATTCTCCTGTGCCAATTTCGCTGTAGAGCAACCTGTTCATGCGAACCAAGTTGCTTTCATAGCGCAGCGCCAGTCCACCAGAAATGTTCCCGAGGGCTAGTTCCAGCTCTGCTTCAGTGATTCCGGTTTTTGAAAGACTCGCCAGTTCGGAGTTCATTAGGTCCAAGACCTGCTCGGCATTCTCATGCGCGCAGCCGGCATACATTCCAAAGTACCCGGCATCGGCATACCCTTGCTGATACGAATACGTGGAATAGGCAAGACCACGCTCTTCGCGAATTTTTTGATAGAGCCTTGAGCTCATTCCTCCACCAAGA
>JBEEIU010000025.1:0-5612 GCA_041169705.1 Actinomycetota bacterium | reverse complement strand
GTTGCTTCATACCTGGGCGTGCAGCTTGGAACATATCTAGCGAAGTTTTTCCAGGGACAGTGGATGCTGTTGGTTTACGGCCTAATTGGAGTCTTTGCCGGCGCACTAATGATGATCACAGCGCCACTTGAATCACTAGTCATTGCAGAGGCACTTTTCGTCTTACAGTTTTTGGCTTTCGGTGCAGGCCTCACAACTATTCCAACTTTTGCGCTACTGAATCACGGAAGTGAAGCGGGCACCGCTTCGTCACTTCTTGGAGTAATGAACTTCGCGACTACAGCGGCGCTCGCCGGTGTCTACGCTTCGCTTGGCACCAACAACACTTTCGATGTTGGTGTCTTAATTGCCGGCCTGAACACAATCGCGGTGCTGAGCCTTTTGTTTGTTGTCAGACCCTGGACAATTCCAGACCTCAGGGCAACTAAGAACTAGTGCGTGCTTGGGTCCTGCTCGACCTCGGTTCGGTTTCCAGACCACAGGGTGTGGAAAGTTCCAGGCAGGTCCACGCGCTTGTATGTGTGAGCACCGAAAAAGTCTCGCTGACCCTGAACTAACGCTGCGGGCAAACGCTCTGCGCGCAAACCGTCGTAGTAGCTCAGTGACGAAGCGAATGCCGGGTTCGGAATTCCAGCTAACGAAGAGTGAGCCACAACCTCACGCCAAGAAGCCACTGAGTTTGCAACGGCCTGCTTAAAGTACGGGTCGAAGATCAAAGACTCTAGGTTTGGATTTGCTTTGTATGCATCCGCGATGCGGTTTAGGAACTGCGCGCGAATAATGCAACCACCGCGCCAGATCTTCGATACTGCGCCCAGGTCAATTTCCCAGTTGTATTCCTTGGCTCCCGCACGAATCGCATCGAAACCTTGCGAGTAGGCAACCAACTTGGATGCGTAGAGTGCTTTGCGCACGTCCTCAACGAATTTTTCCTTGTTGGTTATTTCCCACTTCTTTGCATCCGCTGGAAGACCTGCGACTGCTTTGCGCTGAGCACTCTGGGAAGAAAGACTTCTTGCGAAAACCGCTTCCGCGATTCCAGACACAGGAACTCCTAGGTTTAGCGAAGTCTGAACTGTCCAAACACCGGTTCCCTTGGAACCGGCCTCATCCAAGATCACATCAACCAGGGGCTTACCGGTTTTGGCATCTACCTGCTTTAGAACTTCTGCCGTGATTTCGATAAGGAAGGATTCCAGCTCGCCCTTGTTCCACTGCGTAAAGATTTCTGCAATCTCGCTTGGGGTGTAACCGCCGGCTTGACGCAAGATGTCATAAGCCTCTGCGATTAGCTGCATGTCGGCATACTCGATGCCGTTGTGGATCATCTTGATGAAGTGTCCTGCGCCATCCGAACCAATGTGGGTGACACATGGCTCACCCTCAGCAACTGCTGCGATTGATTCCAGGATTGGCCCAAGTGTGGCGTATGCCTCTTTTGTTCCTCCGGGCATAATCGAGGGTCCCTTTAGAGCACCCTCTTCACCACCGGAAATTCCCGCACCAACAAAGTTGATGCCCTTGGCACTCACTTCTTTTTCTCTGCGAATGGTGTCGGTGAATAATGCGTTTCCGCCATCGACGATGATGTCGCCCGGTTCGAATCTTTCGCTAAGTTGCGAAATCACTGCATCGGTTCCTTTGCCGGCCTGAACCATGATGATTGCGGTTCTAGGCTTTGCTAAAGATGCCACAAAGTCGTCTATGTTTTGCGATGCGATAAAGCCAGCTTCTGGGTGCTCTGAGATAAGAAGTTCAGTTCTCTCGTAGCTGCGGTTGTAAACGGCAACTTTGTTGCCTTCTCGAGAGGCTAGGTTACGAGCAAGGTTGGAACCCATAACCGCTAGACCAACTACGCCAATGTTTGCTTTTTCCTGGGTCATTTCTGTCCTATTTGGTATCGAAAGGGAATTTATCGCGCTCAACATTGGGCGGTAGTTAACTAAAGATTAGCGGATGCTGGCCCCCGGGGAACAGGCATTGAGGCAGATGCCAAGCGAGCATGGGGGCCGGGCCAACAGTACGCTAAGGGTCGATGACGATACTCGAGAAGCTGATTCGGCCGAAGGCGCAGCGCCTGCAGATGGCCCTGGGTTGGCTACTCTCACTTGGCCTTCTGATCCCGCTTTATTTTCAGATCCAACTGGAGCAATCCAGGACTGATTTTCCCCAACTGGATAGCACGGCCCTCAACTATTGCGAGTTACCAGATTGCGTAATCGCGGAGCTTTCAAACCTGGAAGTCGCAAGCGTAGAAATTGCGGAACAGGATTGGGCAACATTTGTCTATGTCAGGTTTGTCAATCACGGAAGACTTATTGGCGAGCGGGAATTTTGGTTGGAGCTTACAAATCCCAAGCAAGAAATTTCCGAAGCGGCGAAGACGCGATTGGTGCTAAGTAACACAGGGCCTTCAATTGCAGTGTTTAGTTTTCAAAGAAAACCGCAAGTACTAGAGCAGGGAACCCTGCGACTGGGTTACTGATTACTCGCTTTGACTAAATCAAAGCAGTGAAAAACTGCGACATCCAGAAAAACAATGGCAGTCCAACTAAGAGATTAAAAGGAAATGTAATTCCAAGGCTCGTTGTAATTGGAACCGCTCGATTTGCATCCGGCAGCGCGATTGACACTGCCGCCGGAGCCGCGATGTATGAAGCACTCGCGCACAAAACCGCAAGAGCAGTCGTGCCACCAGCCGAGAGCCCAATCGCGGCGCCCGCGAGAGAACCTAAAGTGCCACCAATGATTGGCATCACAATTGCAAAGCCAACCATCGCTGGACCCAATGTCTTGAAGTGCTTGAGGTTGTTTCCGGCCGAAATACCCAGTGTCAGTAAGAACAGCGTTAGCAATCCAGTTTGCGCATCTACAAACAGAGTCTTCACGCTTTCGTAACCTTTCGGTCCGGAGATGTAACCCATAATTACTCCTCCCATCAAAAGCAAAACTGTTTTACCAAAGAAGATCTCTTTTAGTAGCTTGCGGTCGCTCAAAGCAGATAGGCCACCCTTGGCCAACAAGATTCCGATTAGCAAACCTGGAATCTCCATCACCACAAGCAGTGTGGTGACCAGACCTTCGTATGGAATTTTGGCGTCGTCAAGAAAGACCAGAGCTGCGGTGAATGTAACCAAAGATGTTGAACCATAGTGCGCGGCAATTGAGCCTCTATCTATCAGGCTCAACCCGCGCACCAATCGAAGCAACTCAAAAGCAATTAGCGGAATCAAAGATCCAAGCAACAAAGTTGTGAGGATTGGGAGCCAGGTGCCCTCGAGACCGGTTCGTTGAAGTGCGAAGCCACCCTTCAGGCCAATCGCCAGAAGCAACACAAACGAGATGATCTCCACGGCACTTTTTGAGATGCTCACATCTGACTTCAACCTGCTGGCCAGGATGCCGAGCGCGAAGGCCAACACCGGAATGCTGGTGAGGTTGGCAATTGCGATATCGGCGGAGGACATAGGACACAATATACAGGAAAAAAAATACCGCTATTTCACTTCCTGTATTATCAGGGTATGTCCTGGACCTTCCTCAGTAATCACGGCCACGTGATAGTCCAGATCACCATGCACCCAGAAATCAAGCTCACCGAGTTGGCCGCCCAGGTGGGGGTAACCGAGCGCCGAGTTCGAGAAATCGTCTCGGAACTTAGGGAGGCAGGCTACCTAGAAGTCACCAAGTCGGGGCGAAGGAATGTCTACCGAGTCGTCGAAAGCAAACCACTGCGCCACAGCGCTGAGTCCAGCCATAACCTCGGGGAGCTACTGGCTATATTCGAAAGCCGCTAGCCAAGCCTTGGGCTATAAAAACGGCCTAACCTCAACTTTGCGCCTGCAGGCTAGGGACCCCTGGAGGGCTACTTGTTCGGCGGACTCTAAGGACTCGGCCTCAATAATCCAGAAACCGCTATAAAAATCGTCCGCTGAATAAAGCGACCCTTTGGTCACCAAGCTTTGGGACTCGGTGTTGTCGATTAGCAGAGCCTGGTCGGGGCTGGCAATCCCGGCCGCAGTAACCCAGTGGCCATTCTGCTGCAGAGATTCATTGAAGGCATCGATGGCTTCCATCTCATCCGTTGATGCTGAGCGAGATTGCTGATCAATGACAAAGATCATGAACTTCATGGCCTTAGGTTAGCGGCCACCAAGTCTCAGAAGTTCCTGAGTAATTTGTCCCCAGGGAAGAAATCTGACCTTGGGTGCGGTTGACTTAGATGTTGGCCGCAATGGCCAAAATCCCCTAGCGAAAGCCCTAATTCTTCATGGCAAAACTGCTCTATCGCCTTGGCCGCGCCGCCTTTGACCGTGCCTGGCTGGTTCTAACCAGCTGGATAGTAATCCTGTTGGCGGCCGGAACCCTAGCTTTGACCGCGGGAGGGCAACTCTCTTCGAGCCTCTCTATTGATGGGGTGGAATCGCAGAAGGTGGTTGACCAACTTCAGCAGAACTTCGAGGAAGCCAGCCGCGGCTCCGGGCGAGTGGTCTTTTACAAGACTGACGGCACCGCATTTACTTCAGCGGATAAAGAAGTGATTGCTGACGCACTTTCTGAAGTAGAAAAGGTATCGGGTGTCGCAGACGCCCTGAACCCTTTCGAAATCGAAAAGCAGATTTCTGATTCAAGGCAGGAACTTCAGGACGGTCGCGAACAGGCCACTACCGGAAGAGCAGAACTTGAGAAGAACGAAAAAGATGTCAACTCTGGTCTCGAACAACTCGCTAAGTCCAAATCAGAGTTAGAGGCTCAAGCAGAGCAACTCGCAGCAGGAATCGCTCAGGCCCAATCCCTTGGAGCACCACAGGCCCAGATTCAGGCACTGCTTGCAAATCAGGCTCAGCTCGAGGCGGGGCTCGCGCAAATCGAAGCCAAGATTACTGAGCTCAATGACGCGAGGGCGGAGATTGCAAACGGTTATGACGAGTTAGCTCAGGCAGAGGCAGACCTTGCTCTGGGTGAAAAACTTTTCGCTACCAGTGAGGAATTCCGAACCGTTTCCGAGGATCAAAGCGTTGCTCTCGCAACCATCCAATTTGATGTTCCGCTGAATGACGTTGAGGAGACGGTGCTCGACGAAATTGTTGAAACCGTCAAGGCACAGGATCTTGGAGGAGTGTCTGTCGAATTCTCGCAAGAGCTGACTCGTTCGCTCAGTGAAATTCTTGGCGTTGGAGAACTAATCGGACTGGCTATTGCCGCGATTGTTTTGTTTGTAATGCTTGGAACTTTGATTGGTGCAGGACTGCCAGTTATTTCTGCGGTGCTGGGTGTTGCAATCTCTGCCGCAATGACTTTCGCACTCGCATCAAAAATTGAAATGACTTCAACCACCCCGGTATTGGGTGTGATGCTCGGTCTAGCGGTTGGAATTGATTACAGCCTCTTCATTGTGAATCGACACCGCAAGCAGCTCATGGCAGGCCAAGAGGTTCGTGAGTCCGTAGCGCTTGCTAACGGCACGTCAGGAAACGCAGTGTTGTTCGCGGGTATCACGGTAATCATCGCCCTTGTTGCGCTGAACCTCACCGGAATCGGATTTATTGGACTGATGGGTTCAATGGGAGCAATTGCAATCGCAATTGCGGTATTGATTGCAATCACCGCGG
>JBEEIU010000024.1:0-5472 GCA_041169705.1 Actinomycetota bacterium | reverse complement strand
ACTTGCTTCTTGATCAGCGGGCTGTTGACAAAAACAGCACCACCCTCACCTGTTGTGATGTGGTGGGCTGGATAGAAACTAACTGTTGCAGTGTCACCAAAGCTTCCAGTCCGCCTTCCGTCGTAGGTGCTTCCCAGAGCGTCGCAGGAGTCCTCAATTAGCCAGAGATCGTGCTCTTTGCAAATTTCCTTGATGGCAGCCACGTCGAATGGGTTTCCGAGAGTGTGCGCCATCATGATGGCTCGAGTTTTTGGTGAAATAGCTTCGCGGATCTGGTCGATAATTGCGTCGTAAGTGCCGATTTCGACGTCAACGAAGACCGGAATCATTCCGTTCTGGATGATTGGGTTCACAGTGGTAGGGAATCCCGCTGCGACCGTGATTACTTCGTCGCCAGCCTTCAGAGCTCTTTTTCCTAGTTTTGGGCTGGTTAGCCCAGAAAGTGCCACCAAGTTTGCGCTGGAACCAGAGTTGACAAACAGAGCGTTGCGAACGCCGACGTACTTGGCTAGACCTCGCTCAAATTCCTCGTGGAATCGACCAGCCGTAAGCCAGCCGTCCAAAGACGACTCAACTAGGGCTACATAGTCATCTGCGTCAAGAACCTTGCCTGAAACTGGGACGGCAGTTTCTCCAGCGACGAAGGCTTTCGGGGCCTGATCTTGAAAAGCGCTACGAACGTCACTGAGAATCTTGTCAAATTGCACTTTTTACCCCTGGGTAGCTTCAAACAAAAGCGGAACTCAATACTACGATGGTATCGACCACGACTAGGGGGCATTCGATTGAAGGCAGTGATTTTGGCTGGCGGTCTCGGCACTCGCATGCGTGAGGAAACTGAGTTCAAGCCAAAGCCCATGGTTGAGGTCGGCGGAAAACCGGTGCTTTGGCACATCATGAAGATCCTGAGCTCCCAGGGAGTCAACGATTTTGTGATTTGTGCTGGATACAAGGCGGAAGTTATTCGAGACTATTTCTTAAATTTGAAATCGAGAAATCTGGACTTTACTGTTAGCTACGAAGGTTCTGGCTCAATCGAGTTCCACGGGGGATTTGCGGAAGATTCATGGCGCGTTACTGTTGCGGACACCGGGCCCCTTACTATGACGGGTGGCCGAATCAATGCTGTCGAAAAGTACGTTGAAGGTGAAAGATTTTTTGCCACCTATGGCGACGGAATAGCGAATGTTAACCTTCAACAGTTGATCAAATCGCATGAATCTTCAAAAGCGGTAGCCACCCTTACGACTACTAGCCCTGTCAGCAGGTTCGGAGTGGTGAAGACTTCGCCCAGTGGAATGGTCGAGACTTTCCTGGAGAAGCCTCAATCCTCCGAGTTAGTGAACATCGGGTACTTCATAATGGAGCCCGAGGTTTTCAGCTATCTAGATTCAAACTCGACCTTGGAACAGGAGCCTTTGAACCGACTTGCTTTAGAGGGGAAATTGAACTCCTACCACCATGAGGGTTTTTGGCAGCCGATGGACACGCAACGCGAGGCCCAAATGCTGAATGAGCATTGGTCTAAGGGTGCTCCATGGAAAATTTGGTAGGCGAATCACTTTGAAATTTGCCTTGGCTGGAGGAACTAGCCCACTTGCGAAAGATCTGGCAGATTCCCTTTTGGCATCTGGCCACGATGTTGAAATCTTTTCTCGCTCGGCCAGTGACCCAAGTATTCGCGGTTACGAAGACCTGGAAGCGGTAACCTTCGATGCACTTGTGAATCTAATGGGCGGTCACGCAACAAACATGACCGATGGAGATGTTGCTTCAATTCTCTCCATCAGCGAGGATTTGGTAAATTGCGCCATGAATCGTCAAGTTCCCCTCATACATGTGAGTAGCGGTTCGGTTCTCGGACCTCTGAATGAGCCGGCTTTACCTGAACAGCCTCGGGTGAGTGATCATTTCGCGACTCGGTATCAAGAGGTAAAAGTCAGAATTGAGCAGCTTCATGATTTGAATAGGCATATTGTCCCGATTTCTGACCTTCGACTTTTTTCGTTCGCTGGCCCACACTTTCTGAGAGAGTCAGATTACTTTTTAGCTAAGTTGAGCCGGGCGGCAAAAGAGAAGGTCACCTTACGAGTCGAAGGGGCTGGATTCTTGAGGGACTTTACCGGGCCTCATGAGCTCGCCAGCGCAATCGAGATTGCCAGCATGGCCAAGTACTCGGGAACAGCAAATCTCTTCAGCGACCAACCAGCTTCCAGATCGGAGATACTAGATCTTTTTCAGGAACAATTTGGCTTGAGCTTCGATGCGAAAGAAACACTGCCCAGTCTTGATGTTTATTGTGCATCGAAAAAAGTTGGCTTACCAAGCTTCACTCCGAGGCGATCAATTGAAGTGATTTCTCAAGAGTGCGCAATCGCCTTCGTCTAGCAACTTCTACTGCTGATTAATTTTCGCAACTAAATCCGAATTACCTAAACCGCGAGATTCAAGCGCCCATTCGTAGTTCCCTACACCATGGTGAAATTCCTTGGAAGCGCAGACTGGAACCAAATGCACACTTGTGCATGCGAATGAGGGGAGCAGAATGGAAAACAGACCACCATGCTCTATGTGTTCTTCAACAATGATGACTTTTCTATAGGCCAGCGCTCCTTCCATCCAGTTTCGAGAAGGACTCTTCAAAGTGGGATAGGACCAGACATCGAAATCAGGAATTTGACCAGAATCCTTCAGTTCTAAAACTCTCGAAGTCATAGCACCATGGCACACGATGGCTTTACCTTTATCGCTTCCCGCGCTAACTAAATAGGCCTCGCCAACTCGGTTGGTAAATGACCCCTTGTAGCCACCATCAGACTTGCCCAATCGCAAGTATCTTGGACCGGTAAGTCTGCTCGGGTCTTGCAGAATTGCAGCCGTCTCCCCGTCGCTGGATGGGCTGAAGATTGAGAAATTGGGAAGGGAATTTGCGATCGCAAGATCGTCAAGGCTTTGGTGACTGTGCCCAAGGGTCGAATAGACAAGTCCACCACCATCTCCGACCACTGTCACAGGAAGGCTGTCAAGCGCTACCTGAAGTTTTAGAAATTCGTAGACTCGATTCGGAAGAAAGGAAGCCAAGCCGTAAATCAAAGGCTGATAGCCAGTTCTCGCGAGTCCGGCAGCAACTCCAACCAAATTGGCTTCCGCTATTCCGACGTTGAAAAACTGATTCGGGAAAGCGGATTTGAATTCGTCAAATAATGCGTAGCCGTGATCTCCAGTAAGGACTACGAACTTCTTGTCTTCTCCAAGATTGAGAATTGCTTCCTTAAATCCCTCGCGCATCAGTCCACCAACTCCGCTAACGCGGCTGCATAGGTAGATTGGTTCAATCTTCCGTAGTGCCACTCATTCTTGTCTTCCATAAAGGACACGCCTTTGCCCTTGATGGTTCTCGCTATGAGGGCTAGAGGTTTTGAATTGCGGCCCTCCTTAAAGTCTGAAAGAGCTTGATGTAAATCAGATTGACTGTGTCCATCTACAGATTTCACTTCGAATCCAAGGCCCTCTAAAACAAGGGGGAGCCCTTGGAGAGACTGGATATCGTCAGTCCTTCCCATGGCCTGAAGTCCGTTTAGGTCAACGACCAAGGCAAAATTGCTGAGTCTCCTTTGGCCTGCAAAAGCCAATGCCTCAAATGCAGCACCTTCATTCATTTCGCCGTCGCCAGCCACGCAAACAACCAGCTGTCCCGAACCTGACAGATTCGCACCCAGGGCCAGTCCGGCAGCAACGCCTAAACCCTGGCCGAGAGAGCCGGTGTTGGCTTCACACCCTGGAATGCTTGCCTCATACAAACCTGGGAGCAAGCTTCCGTTTTTGAAATAGTTGGTTAGTGAATCACTCGGAATCCAACCTCGAGCATCAAGTAACCCATACAGAGCCATCACGCCATGACCTTTACTCAGGACTAGAAAGTCACGATCTTTTGATTTTGGATCATTGTTTGGATAAGTCAGGATGGATTCATGCAAGACGCGCAGAATTTCCACGATCGAGAAGGCGCTAGGGATGTGCACACTCTGACCATGAAAGGCCATTTTTAAAACTTTTCTGCGAATTTGATTCGCAGTTGGAAGAACTATCCCGAGCATGCTATTAGCCTAGTGTCATCTAAATAACATAAGAACTTAGCGAGTATTGATGACCTATGTAATTGCACTGCCTTGTGTGGACGTGAAGGACAAAGCATGTATCGATGAGTGCCCAGTTGACTGCATTTACGAGGGCGACCGCATGCTTTACATCCACCCAGATGAGTGTGTCGACTGCGGTGCGTGTGAGCCCGTTTGCCCAGTTGAGGCTATTTACTATGAAGACGATCTTCCTGGCGAGTGGAGCGAGTACTACAAGGCTAACGTCGACTTCTTCTCCGAGATTGGATCCCCTGGAGGCGCTGCGAAGGTTGGCCCAGTTCCAGGAGATCACCCACTAATCTCAGCACTGCCACCTCAGGGCGAATAGTGTTTCAAGGTTTGCCAGAGTACCCCTGGCAAAAACTCAAGCCCTTTCGAGAAATCGCGGCCAAGAATCCTCAAGGTGCCATAGATCTTTCCGTCGGCAATCCTATTGACCCAACACCACAGGTGATTCAAGCTGCTCTCGATGCTGCTTCTAACTCACCTGGCTACCCAACCACCTGGGGTGAAGTCTCCGCGAGAACAGCAGTTTGCGAGTGGTATGCGCGCAGAAGAAAGTCGCCTGGTCTATCACCTGACCAGGTACTACTAACTATCGGCTCGAAAGAGTTCATCTCCTGGCTGCCGATCATGCTTGGTATTGGTTCTGGAGACGTTGTTGTTCAGCCGCGCTTTGCTTACACCGCTTATGCAGTGGGCGCGGCATTCGCTGGAGCTGAAATCTTTGTTAGCGACGAGCCAAGTGAATGGCCAGAAAACACCAAGCTGATTTGGCTGAACAGCCCAGGAAACCCAAATGGTTCGGTGCACTCGGTTGAGTTCCTCAAGCGAGCACTCGACAGGGCTCGAGAACTTGGTGCGGTAATCGTTAATGACGAGTGTTACGCCGAGATGGGCTGGAGTGCACCCTGGGATGAATACATCCCATGCATGCTCGATCCCGAGGTCACCGGCGGAGATCTAACCAACGTTCTTTCTATTTACTCCCTTAGCAAGCAGTCAAACCTGGCCGGCTACCGTGCTGCCTTTGCAGCTGGAGATGAGCAATTGATAAAAGGCTTGGTGAACCTTCGAATGCACTCAGGAATGATGGTGCCGATGCCGGTGCAAAAGGCCATGGTTGCCGCTTTGGGCGACGATTTGCACGTGGCCACACAAAAAGAGATCTACCGGAAGCGTCGAGATTTTTTGCTGCCCGCACTTGAGGCTTATGGCTTTGAAGTTCAAGACTCCGAAGCTGGACTTTATCTTTGGGTCACAAAGGGTCAAGACTGCTGGGAAACCATCGCCGAACTGGCTCAATTGGGCATTGTGGCTGTTCCTGGAGAGT
>JBEEIU010000023.1:0-5619 GCA_041169705.1 Actinomycetota bacterium | reverse complement strand
CGACCTGTATCGGAAATTCAGGGCCACTAGACGAAAACATTTCAGCTGCAATTGCAGAGAATGACTTAGCAGTTACTGCGGTGCTTTCTGGAAATAGAAACTTCGAAGGCCGCATCAATCCGGATGTCAAGATGAACTATCTTGCTTCACCTCCATTGGTTGTGGCTTATGCAATTGCAGGCACTATGGATTTCGATTTTGAAAACGATGCACTTGGCCAAGATGCAAACGGAAAAGATGTTTTCCTTGCAGACATTTGGCCTACTCCGGCAGAAGTTCAATCGACCATCGATTCTTCAATTAACAGCGACATGTTCACCAAACAGTACGCGGGTGTTTTTGAGGGCGATGAGAGATGGAAGTCGATTCCTACACCTAAGGGAGCGACGTTCGACTGGGATGCTAAGTCAACTTACGTGCGAAAGCCGCCTTACTTTGAGGGAATGAAGAAGACCCCATCACCGGTAACTGACATCCACTCGGCACGCGTTCTTGCTAAGCTCGGCGACTCTGTAACGACTGACCACATCAGCCCTGCGGGTTCGATCAAGGCGGATTCACCAGCTGGAAAGTACCTCACCGAACGTGGTATTTCTCGAGTTGATTTCAACTCTTACGGTTCACGTAGAGGAAACCACGAGGTAATGATTCGCGGTACCTTTGCCAACATCCGACTAAAGAACCAACTTCTTGATGGGGTAGAGGGTGGTTACACTCGCGACTTCACTCAAGATGGTGGGCCACAGTCATTCATTTTTGACGCATCAGCGAACTATCAGGCACAGGGCACTCCACTTGTCATCCTTGGTGGCAAAGAATACGGTTCTGGATCTTCGCGTGACTGGGCAGCAAAGGGCACCTCGCTGCTTGGTGTACGTGCGGTCATTACCGAGAGCTTTGAGCGTATTCACCGCAGCAACCTGATCGGCATGGGTGTTCTACCTTTGCAATTCCCAGCTGGTCAGAATGCCGAATCGCTAGGCCTAGACGGCACAGAGGTATTCGACATCGTTGGTATTGAGCAGTTGAACGCGGGGACAACACCAAAGACTGTGAAAGTGACCGCGACTCCATCGGCAAACTCTCCAGCTGGAAAAGCGACGATTGAGTTTGATGCAGTGGTTCGCATCGATACACCTGGCGAGGCTGACTACTATCGCAACGGTGGAATTCTTCAGTACGTTCTTCGTAGTTTGGTCGCTTAAGCGCTTAAATGAGTATCCTTCAGCGAATCAGCGGCCCGAGTGATCTCAAGGGTCTCACGGGCGCTGAGCTGAAGGACTTGGCGCAGGAGATTCGTGACTACTTAGTCAGTTCTGTGTCGAAAACTGGTGGACACCTGGGGCCAAACCTCGGAGTAGTCGAAATCAGCATGGCGATGCATCGCGTCTTCGATTCACCTAAAGACAGTTTCATTTTTGATACTGGCCACCAGAGCTACGTGCACAAGTTACTAACCGGTAGAAAAGATTTCTCGAATCTCCGACAGAAGAACGGCATTGCGGGATATCCACAGCGCGCGGAGTCTGACCATGACATCGTCGAGAGCTCACATGCATCTTCTTCGTTGTCGTGGGCTGATGGAATCGCAAAGGCGTATCGAATCACGGGCCAAGAAGATCGTTATGTAGTTGCGGTTATCGGCGATGGCGCTCTTACCGGTGGCATGGCTTGGGAAGCTCTAAACAACATTTCTGACGACAACGATCGCAAGTTGGTCATTATCGTCAACGACAATGGCCGCAGTTATTCGCCTACTATCGGGGGCTTTGCTCGAAACCTAAACAACATTCGAACCGAGCAAACCTATCGAAAGCTATACCGTCTAAGTAAGAAATTCTTTTTTAGGTTTGGATTGCCTGGCCGTATGCTCTGGTCTGCAGTCCGTGGAGCTGGAAAAGGAATTTTTGGTTCGATTACGCCAAAGAGCATGTTCCCGAACTTAGACCTAAAGTACATCGGTCCGATTGATGGACACGATTATCAGCAGGTAGAGCAGGCTCTCACGCAGGCAAAGAAGTATGCACATCCGGTGATTGTTCACATGATTACCCAAAAGGGAAAAGGTTACGACCCTGCCGTCCTCAATGATGCAGACCAATTCCACGCAGTTGGGCAAATCAATCCAGAAACAGGCGAATCATTGGAGGCCAACTCAAGTTCTTGGACGAGTGTCTTCGGAGACGAACTTGTAGAACTGGCGTCGAAGAACGACCGAATCGTGGCAATAACGGGAGCCATGTTGAATCCGGTTGGCCTAGGTAAATTCGCTGATCGTTTCCCAAACCGTGTTTTTGACGTGGGAATTGCCGAGCAGCATGCCGTAACGTCGGCAGCCGGGATGGCTTTTGGTGGACTGCATCCTGTGGTCTCTGTCTATTCGACGTTTATGAACAGAGCTTTCGACCAAGTTCTGATGGACGTGGCGCTGCACAAAGAAGGCGTTACTTTCGTGCTTGACCGAGCTGGCGTGACTGGACCTGATGGAGCGAGCCACCATGGCGTTTGGGATCTCGCAGTATTTCAAGTTGTGCCGAACATCCGAATTGCTGCTCCGCGCGACGCCGAGCGGCTGAGGGAACTGCTAAAAGAGGCTCTTGCGGTGGACGACGCCCCAACCATGATTCGTTTTGGAAAAGGCAGCGTGGACCAAATCTACAAGACACTGCGCCGCACTGATGATGGTCTCGACGTGCTCAAGGAGAGTCCAGCCAAAGATGTCTTGATCGTCGCTGTAGGCGCCATGGCGGGCGTCGCGTTGGAGGCCGCGGAGCTACTTGCAGCACAGGGTATAGGGGCAACAGTCGTCGATCCTCGTTGGGTTGTTCCGGTTTCCAAGAGCGTGGTCGACCTCGCAGCGGACCACAGACTCGTTGTGACGATTGAGGATGGAGTTAGAGTCGGCGGTATCGGCACGAGAATCCGCCAGGCCTTGCGCGCTGCCGAAGTGGATACCGCTCTAAATGAACTTGGCTTACCGGATGAATTCCTTGAACACGCAACTAGAAATCAAATACTTGAGCGTGTCGGACTCACTGCGCAGTCAATAGCGCGTGACATCGTGGCGCAGGTTCTCGGAGCTAAAGTCCCATATGCCAGACAGTTATCTGAAGCGACTGAAACAAATCAATTCGAAATCTAGTCAGTTATAGTTTCGTTGGTTTTATTTTCCACAAAATCCGGCGCGGTCAATATTGCCTGAGCCAATTCTTCGGACAGTAAATCGGCTTGCCAGTGTCTTGCACCAAGTGAAAGTAGTAACTCGCTTACGCTATGAGCCTCGATGGTTTCGAGCTCGTTAAAACAGAGATGTCTGAGTGTGTCCGGAGTCAGTAAATTTTCTACCGGAATGCGAAGTTCTTCCGATTTGGTTGCCATGACCTGCTTACAGCACATGAGCCTTTTGTGCGCATCGGGGAATTTGCTAGCCCAAATTCGATGATTTGGAATACCGGTTGCCGGTAGTCGTAGGGCTGGCAATTCTTTGGTATTTCGTCCAATCTCGATGGCTTCCCACCAAGTGTCCAAATAACTTCTGCTGGCTCTTCCCGAGAAGCTTCGGTCGCTGGCAAGCTCCGGTCTGCTTTTAGTTTGATTTTTTGCGACGTGCGATATTGAGGCATCGGGAATCAGCCGCCCCGGAGCCACATCCAATTTGATTGCAAGTGTTTCTCTTGCCTGCCAGAGCGCCTTGGCTATAGCTAATCCGCGTTGGTCTTTGACCTCGTGCAAACCAGAAATTCCGCGCCATTTGTCCTGCTTGTCGGCCTTCGGCTTGAAATTAAGTAAGTGTTCGAATTCCTGCCTTGCGAACTCAGACTTTCCTTGTGTTTCAAGATCCTCTAAAAGGGCACTGGCCAATTCGTGGAGAACATCAACGTCTAAGGCCGCGTATTCCAGCCAGCTGGTTTGAAGTGGGCGATTGCTCCAGTCCACCGCGCTATGTTCTTTGGCTAACGAGAACTTCAAGTAATGTTCGACGACTGAGCCGAGACCAACTCTGGGCAATCCAGCTAGACGGGAGCCCAGCTCGGTATCGATAATCGCGGGTGGCTTCAAGCCAATCTCTGCCAGGCAGCCCAGGTCTTGAGTCGCCGCATGCAGAATCCAGGCATCTTCGCTGAGCAACCGGGCAAGTTCGGTGAAGTTTTGGACATCAATTTTCGGAGAGATTGACCACGGGTCAATCAGGTAGATGTCGCTGTCTGCGCGATTGATTTGAATCAGGTATGCACGCTGTGAGTACTTGAAGCCAGATGCCCGTTCAGCATCAACGCCGAACCATCCTGTGTGCTTTCGAAGATCTTCTATAGCTCTAGAAAGATCTTCCTTGGTCTGGACCAGATGCCATGGTTTTCGAGGCTTTGGAAGTGCGACTAACTCAATTTCTGTCATGTGGAATTAGCCGAAATTTAAGTTTTGCACACCAGGCGCAATGGAAAAGCCGCTCATTACGCAAACTAGGTTCTGCCAAGCTTCGAAATGCGTACGGGCAACAGTTCCTAGGGGTGACCAACTCGCCCTGATTTCTATCTCTGCATGTTCGCTTTGCTGATCCATTAAACCGTGCCCGGTGGAAATAATCCTGGTTGTTGTGCCAGCTAGAGCCGAATGTTCTGCTCCAGAATTTGAAAGAGATGAGGTTAACCAATCCCAGGTCACATCAACGCCATCGAATTCACGGCCAATATCAGATTCGAGTGGCGACCTTGCGAAGCAAACTACACGGAAATTACTTGTCCAGTTCTCTTGTGGCTCAGGCGACCAGAAGAGCACGAACCTACCGGTTCCTAGTTTTCCGGAGAGTTCGGACGTGTCGGTCTTGAGGGAGGCGGAAAATGCGATCGCATGAGTCGCAATGTCCTGAGGAGCGGCTAGTTGCTCAATAACGAGCTCATCACGCACTGCTGATTGTTTGAGTGAAAGCAGAGCTGCTTCGAATTCGGACGCAGGGGTTTCGGGTCCCTCAAATTCAAACATGACCCAAGGATAAACTCGTGCCCCCGAGGGTGAGTTCAGGCTCACCGGTCAAAGCTGAAAAAGAAGCAGCCTGAGAGCTCAATGACGTCACTTTCGGTTAGATATTCGAGGTTTAGCCTCTCGATGACTTGAGCTGTAGCGGATTTTGCCGCTGCGCCATTGGCCGCTCCAACAATGGTCAGTTTTAGTTGATCGATGGCCTTCAATTCGCCGATGAGGCCGGTAAGTGTCGGACCGGTCTCCAAGAGGACTGAGCCGTATGTTGCCCTAACCCTCGCTAGGGACTCTTCGAGGCTCTGTACCTTCTGCAGTTTGAGGCTAGAGTCAACTCCGGCAAAATCCCCTGTTGCAGACCAAACTTCGATAGGCGCCCACTTGGACGGCCGATAATTTTCGGCTCGAGCTGTGGCGGCATCGGTGACAATTACGTCTGATAACGAACGCATTTTCTTTAGAAGCGCTAAGTCAGATTGATTGCTGATGTCCCTACTACTGCCACTGGCCCCTGTGAACTGGGCTTGAGCAGTTGCAATGAGATTAGCTCTGACACCTTTGTATTTGCTTTGCTTGTTCAGCAAAACATGAAGATCAGGCACTTTTCTCTGAAACCTGCCGCTTGATGCGGGCTAACATTCCGTG